>JAFQOC010000039.1 GCA_017420845.1 Clostridia bacterium | reverse complement strand
GAGGAATGGCAGTACGTTTATCTGGACCTGACCCCCTTCACCAAGAACTGGGCGTTCCTTTTCCTGAACTTCGAGAAGGCCGCTGGGAAGAACGGCGAGTCCATGGATCTGGCCGAGATCCACTTCTTTGCCACCGCCGAGGAGGCCGCCGCCCTCTGCCCCACCGTGGAGGACACCTACCCCATCGTGGAGCAGACCATGGAGAACTACAAGCTCAAGGTCATGTCCTTCAACGTCCAGACCGAGAACGGCACGCAGGTGAACTTTGACCTCCGCGCCGAGCTGCTCCGTGACCTGATGGACGAGCTGCAGCCCGATTCCATCGGTATGCAGGAGGTGACCACGGGCTGGATCTACCGCATGGATACCTTCGCCTTCAACAAGAGCTACGCAGGCGTGGGCGAGGGCCGCACTCCCGGCGGCGAGGCCAGCTCCATCTACTACCGCAAGGATAAGTTCGACCTGGTGAACTCGGGTACCTTCTGGCTCTCCGAGACCCCCGACGTGGCGGGCTCCTACCTGGAGGCCTCCCTGTACCCCCGCATCTGCACCTGGGCCCACCTCCGCGACAAGGTCACGGGGTATGAGTACATCCATATCAACACACATCTGGATCATTTGGGCAACTCCAAGGGAGGCAAGGAGCTGCGTACCGCCCAGATTCGCGTCATCCTGGAGTACATCCAATCCTTCCCCGACGTGCCCATGGTCATGACGGGGGACTTCAACCATGCCAAGACCACCAGCGCCGAGAACATCTACGCGATGTTCAAGAACATTCTGGGCATCAGCGAGTTCACCGCCTCCACGGGCGAGAGCATCACGGGCAACTTCTCGGATGCCCGCACAGAGGCGGAGGACACTGTGTCCCCCGACGCATGGGCCTCCATGACGGCCTACTGGCAGGAGGGAACCGACAGCTACAACCCCGCCAAGAAGCCCATCGACGACATCTTCTACACCACGGGAGACTTCACCGCGAACGTCTACCGCAACATCCACTACCACCGCGACGGAATTTACCTGTCGGACCACCTGCCCCAGTACTGCGAGCTGACCGTTACGGTCCCCACCGCCGACGGAGAATAAATGAGGGAGATTGATGTATGAAACGAATTGCTTGGATCCTGACCGCGCTGGTGTTGCTGACCTCTTGTCTGACGGTCGCCGCCCTGCCTACCGCCGCCGAGGCGGAGTTTGAAATGGTCATCCCCTACGGAAAGCCCACCGTGGATGGAGTCGTCAACGAGGGCGAGTACGGCTATTGGGACAGCGGTTACTGGGAGAATGGCCAGTGGATCGAAAGAGAGTGGTTCTGCTACTCGTTCCTTAATCAAGAGGTCACCGTTACCCTGAAGGATGGCCAGGTGCTCTCGGGCACTCTGAGCTACCTGGGGGAAGAACTCGGCTTAGCTACGTATTTTATTACCGACCAGTGCGGTCGCAACCCGTGGGAGGCCGGCACGACCCATACGGCCGTGGTGTACGTGGGCGGCACGACCTGCGAGGTTTCCGTGAGCATCCGGGAGAACAACGTGGAGAGCATCCGGGTGATCGATACCCAAAACTTTGTATACTATGAGAACGACCCCTCCACCGGCAACTGGGAGGGAGACTTGTTCATCTATTCGGATTGGGAATTGGCAAGCCGCGTGACCCTTCTCGTTACGTATAAGGATGGATCCACCGAAGAAGTATCCTATTACGATGAACATGGCAACTATACCGGCATCCAGTTTTCCAGCAATCAGCACCAAGACCCGTGGACCATTGGCGGAGACAACCCCTTGACCATCCGTTATATGGGCAAGTCGGATACCATATCGGCTGTTATTGGTAATACCCCCATTGCCAGCATTGTGGTGGAGCCGCTCACGTATTCGGTAGGTCTCGGCGGCTGGTGGCAGTACTAT
>JAFQOC010000344.1 GCA_017420845.1 Clostridia bacterium | reverse complement strand
TCTCAAAACAGGAACTCCCCGTTCCCGTCACCCTATTTCGGGAGCGGGGAACCCCTGTTTCGGGGCGTGCCTTGCCGAGTCAAATCCGTGCGGAACGGTTGCAAAACACCCTAATTTGACCCCCATATGATACCACAAAATCCCCGAAAAGTCAAGGGGCGTTCCAGTTCTTTACATATATAGAGAATCGAAAAATCGTGACTTTTGACCGTTCACGGTTTGTTCATACATGGTTTTTCGGCGGTGTCCCGCCGCCTCACCCGTTCAGGCGATTGCGTGTGGGAAAATTCAATTTGAACAAAAAGTTAAAATTACGTCGCGCTTCGGAGCTCGTTTACTTTTTGTTCACGCTTTGTTCTGATATATTTACAAATCGGACAAGTTTATTTTACGTTTTTCACACTTCTCTAACCCCGTTTTCACGAAAACAACACATTATTTCGTCACATGGTCGTATGAACGCCATGTGCATACTGCACAAAAATCGAGCCCGATTTTCTACGTCTGCACTTTTTGCACAAACTTTCATTTTTTTGCCCTTCCAAGGTCAAAAAACGCCATTTTTTACCATTTTGTGCCAAAATATTTCGGTTTTCCCTTCCCTACTTGCTTTTCAGAGAAAAATGTGCTATACTGTCCGTATATCCCCGACCCTCTCCCCGAGGCAGTCCAAACCGAAAGGAAGGTAGCATCCCCATGAGCAACCGACTCTATCCCCGCGCCTCCATCACCCCCAAGGGAGAAAAGGCCCTCCGCGGCGGCCACCCCTGGGTGTACGCCGACGAGCTCCTCTCCCTCTCCGCCGCCCCCGAGGACGGCGGCCTGGTGGACGTTTACTCCACAAAGGACAAGTATCTCGGCACGGGCTTTTGCAACAGCCACTCCAAGATCCGCATCCGTATCCTCTCCCGCAATACCAACGATACCTTTGACGGAGCTTACTGGGAGCGCCGTCTCCGCTACGCCGTGGCCTACCGCCGCACCGTCATGGGAGAGACCGACTTCAAGTGCTGCCGCCTCATCTTCGGCGAGGCCGACGGTTTCCCCGGGCTGACGCTGGACCGGTTTGAAAATGTCATTGTGGCGCAAGTGCTTTCCTTGGGTACCGAGAAGATCCGCGATATCCTCTTCCCTGCTCTCATTCGCATTCTGCGCGAGGAGTTCGGGGCAACCATTGACACCCTCTACCTCCGCAACGACGTGGCCATCCGCGAGCTGGAGGGCATGGAGCAATACAAGGCCTTCTACACCGCCGAGGGGCTGGGTCTGCGCGCCGAGGAGGACGAGCGGGCCGCCTCCGCCGCCGAGGGACGGGCGTTCGGTACCACCGCCATCATCGAAAACGGCATCAAGTATACCGTGGATTATATCAATGGACAGAAGACAGGCTTCTTCCTGGACCAGAAGTACAACCGCCGCGCCATCCGTCAGATCAGCGAGGGAAAAACGGTGCTGGACTGCTTCACCCACACGGGCTCCTTCGGCCTCAACGCCGCCGCGGGCGGGGCGAAGAAGGTGGTGTCGGTGGACATTTCCGCCGACGCGCTGGCTATGGCGCAGAGAAACGCCGACGCTAACGGGCTCTCCGATCGCATCGATTACGTGGAGGCCGACGTGTTCGACTATCTCAAGACCCTCTCCGAGGCAGGGCGCAAGGGCTGTCCCTACGACTTCATCATTCTGGATCCTCCCGCCTTCACCAAGAGCCGCGACACCCTCCGCAACGCCATCAAGGGCTACCGCGAGATCAACGCCGCCGCCATGCGTCTGCTTCCCCGCGGGGGCTATCTGGCCACCTGCTCCTGCTCCCATTTCATGACCGACACCTACTTCAAGCAGATGCTCCACAACGCCGCCGAGGACGCGGGAGTGTCCCTGCGGCAGATCGAGGCGAGACAGCAGGGGCCGGATCATCCCATCCTATGGAACGTGCCCGAGACGGATTATTTGGGGTTTTATATTTTCCAGATCGTATAAAAGAGGCCGTTTTTCTATCTATTGTTAACTTCTCTATTTCTTGTTTAGATTCAAACGGATGATTTTTGAAAGGAGCCCCCATGTACATCACCGTCCCCGACGACCGCATCGTGGCTGCCAACCGCGCCCGACCCGGAGCCGAAAACGAGGAAGCCTCCATCCTCTACCGTGACGAGCAGGGAGAGCTTCACAAGATTGACCTCGCCGTCTGTGTGGTGAATTACTGCAAAGAGAGGGGTATAGATCCCGCGGGGGTGACCTGTGTGGGGGAACGGGACTGCATCGAGGGCTACTTTGAGTTCTGGACGTCCGGCATGAAGACCCGCATCGTGTTTCCCAAACGGTATTTTTGGGAGAGCAAGCGGCATCGGTACCAACGCTTCCGCTCCATCCAACGCCTTTTGAACGAAATGGGGTACGGCACCCTTGATCTGACGTGACCTCCCCCAAAAAACGGGTAGGGGCGCACCTGTGTGTGCGCCCTCTTTTTACTTTCTAACGAGCGCACACATAGGTGCGCCCCCTACCGTGCAAGGCTTCGACCTTCTCCGACCGAGGGACACGCCCTCGGCTTCTTTTGTATCTTCTCCCCAAAATATTCTTCCATATGCTTGACATATCCATGGATCTTTGCTATAATAAAGCCACCATATATATGAAAGGATCACTCCAAAGGAGTGAGGTACTTACCATGGGAAAGATCACATTCATGGGTGCGGGCAGCACCGTTTTTGCCAAGAACGTCATCGGCGACTCCATGTGCTGTGAGGCACTGCGGGACTTCGAGTTTGCGCTCTACGATATCGATCCCGAGCGTCTGGAGGAGTCCTACATCATGGTCACGGCGCTCAATAAGAACATCAATGATAACCGCGCCAAGATCTCCAAGTATCTGGGCGTGCCCCAGCGCAAGGACGCCCTCCGCGGGGCTGACTTCGTGGTGGACGCCATCCAGGTGGGTCTCTACGATCCCTGCACCATCATCGACTTCGAGGTGCCCAAGAAGTACGGTCTCCGCCAGACCATCGCCGACACCCTGGGCATCGGCGGTATCTTCCGCTCCCTGCGCACCATCCCCGTTCTCCACGATTTCGCCGAGGACATGGCAGAGGTCTGCCCCAATGCCTGGTTCCTCAACTACACCAACCCCATGGCCACCCTGGCGGGCTATATGCAAAGGTACACCCCCATCAAGACCGTAGGTCTCTGCCACAGCGTCCAGGTCTGCGCCGACACCCTTCTGAACGGCGTGGGCATGACCGATGTCAAGCGGCCGCTCAAGCAGAAGATCGCGGGCATCAACCACATGGCCTGGCTGCTTGAATTGCAGGACGCCGACGGCAACGATCTGCTCCCCGAGGCCCACCGCCGCGCCATTGAGATCCTGGAGCAGTACCCCAAGGGTCACGGCGACCTGGTCCGCTACGAGTACATCCGCCGTCTGGGCTACTACTGCACCGAGTCCTCGGAGCATAACGCCGAGTACAACAACCTCTTCATTAAGTCCAAGTACCCCGAGCTGATCGAGCGCTACAACATCCCGCTGGACGAGTACCCCCGCCGCTGTGTGAATCAGATCGCAGGCTGGAAGAGTGCCAAGGAGCACTACCTGGCCGGTGACATCTCCCACAGCCGCACCCACGAGTACGCCTCCTACATCATGGAGTCCATGGTCACCAATACCCCCTACCGCATCGGCGGCAACGTCCTGAACAAGGGCCTCATCACCAACCTCCCCGCCGAGGCCTGCGTCGAGGTGCCCTGTCTGGTGGATAACGCGGGTATCCAGCCCACCGTCGTCGGCCGTCTGCCCCTCCAATGCGCCGCCATGAACATGACCAATATCAACGTCCAGCTCCTCACCATCGAGGCCGCCGTGACCCGCAAGAAGGAGGCCGTCTACCAGGCCGCCATGCTGGATCCCCACACCTCCTCCGAGCTGTCCATCGACGATATCGTGGCTATGTGCGACGATCTGTTTGAGGCTCACAAGGATTGGCTGCCTCAGTACAACTAATTTGCCATACTTCCTTCAGCGGGGCATCTTCGGGCGCCCCGCTCTTTTGTTCGTTCTGCCTAAATTGATCCCCCCTGTTTTGTCTCTTCCTCCAAAATCACTTTATCGCACTAAATTATTAAAATTTTATCTTGACAAACGGGGAGCCCTGTGCTATAATGTGGCACATACCGAAAAGCCCTACACCGAAAAGTGCTTTTCAAATCAACCGAAAAGAGGAATTTACCATGAAAAAGATTCTTTCCATCGCCCTGGCCGTCCTGCTTCTGGCCGTTTCCCTGTGCGCCGTTTCCTGCGACAAGCCCACCGACTCGGGTCTGGCCTACGGCAAGGAGTGCCTGGCCGTCGCCTCCCAGCTGGACGCGCTGAACGGTCTCGTGAAGGGTGACGCCGACATCGCCGTCATCGATTCCGTCATGGCCGGCTACTACATGAAGAGCGTGGACACCTTCAAGGACTACCAGGTTCTGGAGAACGTGGTTCTCGCCGAGGAGAAGTACGGTATCGCCGCCAAGAAGGGCAACGATGCGCTGATGGGCAAGGTCAACGAGGCTCTGATCGCCCTGGCGGACACCGACTACAAGACCGTCGCCGACACCTACGGTCTGACCACCGAGCTGCTGGTCAAGGCTGATACCGTCAACCCCTACGCCTCCGCCGCCGACGCCTCCTGGGATAACGTAGCCGCCGCCAAGAAGGTGGTCATCGGCTACACCCTGTTCGCCCCCATCGCCTACAACGAGGGCGACGGTGCCGCCGCTACCCTGAAGGGCTTCGACATCGACCTGGCCAAGGCCGTGTTCGCTTACCTGAACAACAAGTACTCCACCGAGGTGGCCGTTGAGTTCATCATCATCGAGTGGAACCAGAAGGAGGCTATGCTGGAGAACGGCTCCATCGACCTTGTCTGGAACGGTATGACCATCACCCCCGAGCGCGAGGCTGAGATGTGCATCTCGGTTCCCTACCTGGCCAACAAGCAGGTCGCCGTCATCAAGAAGGCTGACGCCGAGAAGTACGCCGCCGCTGACGCCGCCGCCTTCGCCAAGAAGGCTACCGACGCCGTCATTATCGTGGAGAAGGGCTCTGCCGGCGAGGCTCTGGTAGCTCCCGTCGAGTAACCAGGGCTCTGCCCTGGACCCGCCTAAGGGACTTTTGAAAAAGTCCCTTAGGAATCCCCAAAACTTTCACAAACAAGGAAACAAACTATCTATATGAATACATGGTCTGTACTGTATGACCTGTGCATGGGCTTCGGCGTAACGCTGAAGCTTTTTGCGCTTACTCTGGTCATTGCCATCCCCCTGGGTCTTCTCTTCGCCGTCTTGTCCATGGTGAAGTTCAAGCCCGTCTCTTATCTCATGAAGGTCATCATCTGGATCGTGCGGGGCACGCCCCTGCTCCTCCAATGCGTGGTGGTCACCTTCATCCCCTCGGTGCTCCTCAAGATCCCCAACAAGGACTTCGCCGCCGCTCTGGGTATCGACACCATGGCCGACCTCCAGTTCGTCTTCGTGCTGGCGGCCTTCGCCCTGAACTACGCCTGCTACTTCGCCGTCATCTACGAGGGCGGCATCAAGGCCGTCCCCCACGGGCAGTACGAGGCGGGACAGGTGCTGGGTATGACCAAATCCCAGATCTTCTTCCGCGTGGTGCTCATGCAGATGGTGCGCCGCATCGTCTCCCCTATGAGCAACGAGGTCATTACCTTGGTCAAGGATACGGCTCTCGCCCGGGCACTTTCGGTCATTGAGATCATCGCCATCGCCTACGAGAAGGTCAACAAGTACGCGGTGCTGACCCCTCTGCTCTACGCGGGTCTGTTCTACCTGGCCTTCAGCGGCCTGCTCACCATTCTGTTCCACCTGCTGGACAAGAAGCTGAGCTACTACACGGTGTAAGGAGGGGAGTTTGAAGGCCAAGGCCTTCAAACGCGTTTTGTGGCCTTTGTCACCGGAGCGGTGACAATTTTGCTACGCAAAACCAGCCCCAATTCCGCAAGAAAGGATGCTTTCGCTTCGCGAAAGCCGCATAGTTTAAACCATGGACCAAAACTTCTTATCCGTAAAAGGGATCCGCAAGACTTTCGGTCGTGTCGAGGTGCTGAAGGGTATCGACCTCTCCCTGAACAAGGGGGACGTCCTGGCCATCATCGGCTCCTCGGGCAGCGGCAAGACCACCCTGCTCCGCTGTCTCAACTTCCTGGAGACCCCCGACGAGGGCACCATCTCGGTGGGCGGTGAGCTTCTGCTGGACGCCTCCGACAAGCACACCCTGTCCGACGCCCAGATCCGCCGCAACCGCCTGCGCTTCGGGCTGGTCTTCCAGTCCTTCAATCTGTTCCCCCAGTACACGGTTCTGCAAAACCTCATGCTGGCGCCCACTCTGGCCCTGAAGGATGAGATCAAGGCCATCCGCAAGGAGAAGGGCCGCCACGCCGCCCACGCCTTCAAGGTGGAGCAGCACGCCGCCATCAAGGAGAAGGCCGAGGCCCTTCTCTCCCGCGTGGGGCTTGCCGAGAAGCGGGACGCCTACCCCTGCCAGCTCTCGGGCGGTCAGCAGCAGCGCGTCGCCATCGCCCGCGCCCTGTGTATGTCCCCCGACATCCTCTGCTTCGACGAGCCCACCTCCGCCCTGGACCCAGAGCTGACGGGGGAGGTGCTGGCTGTCATCCGAGGTCTGAAATCCTCCGACAGCACCATGATCGTGGTGACTCATGAGATGGAGTTCGCCCGCTCTGTGGCCGATCGGGTCATTTTCATGGCTAACGGCGTGATCGAGGAGGAGGGGACGCCCGAGGAGGTTTTCGGAAACCCGAAATCCGAGATTCTCAAGGGCTTCCTGCACAAATCTTTGGAAATGTAAACGAGTCAGCCCCACTTTCACCGCGAAGTGGGGCTGTTTTGGAAAGGATGAAGTATATGGACACCACCAAGCTCAATAAATCCGCTAACCCCGCCGTCCGCATGATCGGCCATCAGGGCATCCACCATCTGGAGGTGGGCAATACCTGCTCGGGCTTCGTGGCCGCGGGCAACCGCACCTATTGGGGCATCGAGACCGACGTCCACGTGACCGCCGACGGGCAGTACATCATCATCCATGATGACAACACCATCAACACCACAAGCGATGACTTCGTGGTAGAGGAGACCGACTGCGCCATCCTGCGGAGCCTGACCATGCTGGACTACACCGACGGGGGCGGCCACACCCGCGCCGATCTGCGCTTGCCCCTGCTCTCCGAGTATATCCGCATCTGCCGCAAGTACGGCAAGAAGGCGGTGCTGGAGATCAAGAATCCCGTGGCCCCCGAGCACATCAAGGGCATCGCGGAGGAGATCGCCTCCCTCGGCTGGCTGGAGAACACCGTCTTCATCTCCTTCTCCCACGATAACATGGTGGAGCTGCGAAAGCTCCTCCCCGACGCCAAGCTCATGTTCCTCACCACCCATCCCGCCGACGAGGAGCTTCTGGATCTGCTTCTGCCCTGGAGGCTGGATCTGGACATCGCGTGGCCGGTGCTGACCCGCGAGGGCGTGGAGCTCATGCACGAAAACGGCATTGAGGTCAACGTCTGGAACGTGGACGAGGTGGAGCTGGCCGAGAGACTGCTGTCTTGGGGAGTGGATTATCTGACTACGGATATTTTAGAGTGAAGATTGGGGTTTATCGGTCTGTTTGAAGGAACAGATCAGAATGCTTTTCGTTGGCGGGCGCACACATAGGTGCGCCCGTAGCATGGCAATTTCTTCTTGTCGATCGAGTTACAACCCCACCGACAAACCCAAATTTGACCGATCCTCCCCTATCCCCCAACAAAAAACTCCCTTTCCGTTACGCTCCTTCTCATAAGGATGTTTTCGGAACACGGTAGGGGCGAACTGTGTTCGCCCGCGGGAGACCGCAGGTCTCCCCTACGGAT
>JAFQOC010000343.1 GCA_017420845.1 Clostridia bacterium | reverse complement strand
CATTTACGTCACGGGCACCCGTGTACCTGCAAATCGTCAGCCGCATCCGAGCCGACATTCTAAGCGGAGTCTACCGTCCCGATCAGCAGATCCCCTCGGTGCGCCAGCTGGCCTTTGAGGCCGGCGTAAACCCCAATACCATGCAAAAGGCCTTCGCCGTATTGGAGGCGGAGAGGCTCTTCGTCACAAGAGGCACGGTGGGACGCTTCATCACCACCGACACGGACGTGCTGGACCGAGCCAGACATATCCTGCATGGGGAGACCGTCGCCCGTCTGGTGGAGGAGGCACAGGCCGTGGGCATCAGTCCCGACCAACTCATCGAGGGCATTCGAGCCTACGCAGCCGAGAGGAGCACCTCGCCTCAAGATCCCAACGACACCTGAAAGGAGTAACCGCCATGAGTACACCCATTCTCACCTGCACCAACCTCACCAAAAGCTACACGTCGGGGAGACCCGTTCTGCATAACCTGAACATCTCCCTGTCGGGCGGCAAGATCGTGGGCCTTCTGGGCCCCAACGGATGCGGAAAATCCACTCTGCTCAAGCTGATCTCAGGCATTCTGGTTCCCGACAGCGGCTCCATCGAGATCTGCGGCATCCCCCGCTCCGAGGAGACCAACGCCTTGATTTCCTACCTCCCCGAGCGCACCTACTTCAATTCCTGGATGCGCGTGGAGGAGCTCATCACCTACTTCCGCGACTTCTTCCCCGATTTCGACGAGGCCTGTGCCCGCAAAATGCTGGCGGATCTCTCCATTGACACGGGCATGAAGCTCCGAACCCTGTCCAAGGGTAATAAGGAGAAGGTACAGCTGGTGCTGGTCATGTCCCGTCGTGCCAAGCTCTACCTTTTGGATGAGCCCATCGGCGGCGTGGACCCTGCTGCCCGCGACTACATTCTCTCCACCATCATCGGCAATTACAGCCCCGATGCCGCCGTCATCATCACCACCCACCTCATCTACGACATTGAACCCGTTCTGGACGAATTTGCCTTCATGGGAAGCGGCGGCCAGATCCTGCTCTCGGGCATCGCCGACGAGGTCCGAGAGGAACGGGGCAAATCTTTGGACGAACTGTTCCGGGAGGTATTCAGATGCTCAAGAAATGCTTAAAATACGACCTGCAGGCCATCTGCCGTATCTGGTGGATATTGGCCGCCACCATGGCGGGTGCCGCCGCCATCGCCGCCATCGCCCTGCGCTTTCTGCTCCAGACGACCATGTCCCGTCACCCCTCGGACATACAGGTCCTTCTGTCCATTTTCAGCGGTCTTGGGGCGGGGCTCTGCTTCCTCGCCATGATCGCCGCCTGGACCGTGACGGTGATTCTGGTCTACTGGCGCGCCTACACCCACTTTTATACCGACGAAGGGTACCTGACCTTCACCCTCCCCGTGAAACGCTCTACCCTGTACCTCTCCAAGGTTCTGACTGCCGCCATCGTGCAGACCGCCACGACCCTTTTGCTCATCCTCTCCATCGCCCTTCTGCTCCTGGTGGTTCCTCCCGTGGAGGATGGAGGGCTGATCAATCCCATCGTCTACACCACCCTTGGGGACGGCCTGCGATTCCTGGCTGACCTGTCGGGGAGCGGCTGGATCCTGACGTGGGCTCTGTCCCTCCTTCCCCTCCTCTTCCTGACTCACTTCTTTTCCTCGGGTCTGACCTTCCTGTGTATCACGGTGGGCTCGGTCATCGCCAAAAAGCATAAGCTTCTGGCCGCCATCGGCATCTACTACGGCGTCACCTCGGTTCTTTCCTTCGTGGGTCAGTTCGTCTTCTACATTTTCTCGGCGGGCTTCGTTGGGCTGTTCGATATGCTGTTTGCCGCCGAAATGCCTCTCCCCGGCATCTCGGTCACGGTCCTCATCCTCATCGTGGATCTGGCCGTGGCCTGTCTGGCCGCCGTGACCCATTTCATCACGGTCCATCTGGTAGAGCGCAAGCTCAATCTGGCATAAAGGAGGATACGACCATGAAACACATGCAGACCCTTCGCCTGTTTACCCTGCTTATGGCCTTAACGCTGGTCCTGTCCTGCGGTATGCTGACCGCCCTTGCCGAGGATGATCTCTACACCCAATGGGAGTATATGTCCAATACCCGGGGCCTCACCGCCCACTAT
>JAFQOC010000342.1 GCA_017420845.1 Clostridia bacterium | reverse complement strand
CCATGGTTCTTTACCTCTTTATTTTTATTTCGGTTGGGAAATACGCCGACGGATTACTCAGCGCTCTCGTCAGCAGCCTCAGCGGCGGTGCCGGTCTCGGCGCCCTGACGGCCCTCGATGATGGCGTCAGCCATGACGGAGGAGATGAGCTTGATAGCGCGGATAGCGTCATCGTTACCGGGAATTACGTAGTCAGCGTCATCGGGATCGCAGTTTGTATCAACGATAGCGATTACGGGAATACCAAGCTTCTTTGCCTCAAGAACAGCGATGTGCTCCTTGTGGGGGTCAACGATGAAGATGGCGTCGGGCAGTCTCTCCATGGTCTTGATACCGCCGTAGGACTTCTCCATGTCGAAGATCTCCTTCTGCTTGCCGGCGACTTCCTTCTTGGGCAGCAGATCGAAGGTGCCGTCCTCCTGCATCTTGGTCAGGGTGTTCAGACGGTTGATGGAACGCTTGATGGTCTTGTAGTTGGTCAGCATACCGCCGGGCCAACGCACGTTGACGTAGTACATGCCGCAGCGCTCAGCCTCTTCCTTGATGGCCTCGGCTGCCTGCTTCTTGGTACCGACGAACAGGAGGGTACCGCCGTTAGCGGAGAGGTCACGAACGAAGTTGTAAGCCTCCTCGAACTTCTTGACGGTCTTCTGCAGGTCGATGATGTAGATGCCGTTTCTCTCGGTGAAGATGTACTCCTGCATCTTGGGGTTCCAGCGGCGGGTATGGTGGCCGAAGTGCACACCGGCTTCCAGCAGCTGCTTGATGGTGATGATAGACATTTCAATGTCCTCCTTTTGGTTTTTCCACCACAGAAGCACGCGCGACTGATCCGCGGGAGTCGATCCGAGGACACCGAGCCGCCGATTGCGTCTGTGTGTGTATTTATTGGTGTGGCTTTTGCGCACACTGGTGTATTATACCATACATCCTTTATTTCCGCAAGAGGTTTTTTTAGTTTTTACATTTTGTTTACATTTTCAGTCTGGTTTTTGTTTACATTTTCAGCATGGTTTTCCGGAAAGGCCCTTACTTTTTTCGGGTACTTCCCTTCACCAGACATGCGGAAAGGTCGGCAGAGGTGAGCTTGACCAGGATGGTGTCCTCCCCGATGCACTCAATACGGCACCAGGGGATGCGATAATGCTCACTTCGCCCGAGTCCCAAAAAGCCGTTCTCCCGCGGGATGAGCAGGGCGGTAACCCGTCCGTCGTCAGCGCAGAGCTCCAGCGCATTGGGGAATCCCAGCTTACCGCCATCGCAGAGATTGATGACCTCCATACATTCCATCTCAGAGGTTGTCAGATGTCTCATGGTGGATCCTCCTTTCATCAAATGGGGCACCGCCTCCCCGAGTCGGGGTGGGGCGATGCCCTTCTATCCGAAAGATATGCAACAGATTGGGAAATTATCCCTTCTCCGAAGAAGCCTTGGGCCACAGCGTCCGGCGCAGAATGGCACGGACTCCCAAGTAGATGCCCGGAGCGGCCAGAGGAACGGGGATAGCCCAGATCAGTCCCAGACCGGAGGCCAAAGCGGCGGCCAATGCTCCCGCGTAGACCAGCCCCAATGCCAGGGTGGTCATGAAGACGTGGCTGTCGCGGCGGGGGAGGCGATCCACCCGAAAGATGGCCGCATGAAGACCCACGGTGCAGAGGAAGCCAAAGTAGAGCAGATCCCCGCCGAAGCGGACGCCCAGCAGAGCGGCAAGCCCCATAGCCAGCCAGGGGAGAGTGGCACCCGCAGCGGCGGCCGTGATTTCTGCCCGATGGCAATGCCACAAGCGGGCGAGAGACAGATCGCCCAAGCGGCGTCCGCTCGGGATATCCCCCGTGGGCAGGTAGGCATAGGTCAGCATACACAGCAGATCCAGCCCCAGCCCCGACAGGAGCAGGACGGGAGCGGCGGCCAGAGACAGCCCCAGGCACAGGGGGATCACCGTCATGACAAGGCGTACCGTCTGGGTCAGGAGCAGGAGCCGCAGGCTTCTGTCCAACGCCTCACCACAGCTATCCGCCGCAAGCAATGCACGACGGACACCCGTCAGACCGCCCCCTCGGGAGGAGCTGCGGCGCACCAGGACACGGGCCAGACGACGGGCGCGGTCGGTGGAAATACGGCCATCCGCCCCGCCGTCGGGATCAACGTCCCCTTCGGCAAGCTCACCGGCGGTGAGACGGGGAGCACCGGATTCCGCGGAAAGGTAAAGGGACGGGGTACAGACGAAGGGAATATCCGCCTCGGCCAGGATAGCCAGATCACGGCTATCCACCGACAAAACGCCGACGGTACGCCCCTGTGCCTTCAGATCGCGAATGCATTGTAGAATATGCTCCTCGTCACACCCCGAAAACGCCCGGAATCCCCGATCCATACGGAGAGCGGAAGGATCACGGGGAGTGTGAGGAACGGGACGCTCTGCCGGGACAGTCTCGGTGAGGCCACAGGCAGAAAGGGCGCGAAGATGGACCTCGGATTCATCCCGCAGGAATGCCGCCACCCGAATACCGCTCTTTTCCAGAGCCTTGACGCATCCGACGGCACGGCGGTCGCTGTGAGGTCCGTGCGTGACCGTCGCCCGCAGGGTACGGGTGCCATGATCCTCGGTAATGAGAAAGCTCACAGCAAAGCCCTGCTTCAGGGACTCGGTATATCGGTGGCGCAGGGTCATCCTTCCCTCCCGATCCAAGGGAAGGGCCCCCC
The DNA here is from genome assembly GCA_017420845.1 of Clostridia bacterium. Taxonomy (GTDB): domain Bacteria; phylum Bacillota; class Clostridia; order Oscillospirales; family CAG-272; genus CAMEON01. The sequence goes on along the minus strand of JAFQOC010000342.1, from coordinate 3,331 downwards.
GAGGATCGTGGAGAAGCTCGCAGGACTCCGCGTCCCCGATGCGGTCGGTCACGTACAGACGGAGCCGACGGTTTCCCTCCGGGGATCTCCAGATCCCCGAGGCACAGCCTCCCTCGGCGCGAAGGTCCTCCACCCGAGCCAGCAGGCCGTCGGTGTCGATCTCGGCCCAATCGCACAGCTCGGAGATAAAACGGGGAATAGAATCCCCCCCATCTCCCTCGGCAGGAAGCCCACCCATGGCCCGACGGTACACGTAGAAATACTCTGCCACGGCCCGTGCCTCGTCGTCCGCCTCGGGGCGGTCACAAAGGTACAGGGCTTCTCCGACCCGCAGAGTCTCGGGGTGACTGAGTCCGTCGTGAAGGGCGGCGGTGCCCACCAGAATCAGGTCGGTCATAGCGATCAGATCCTGACAGACGGCGGAGGAGCGGATATCGGCGGTGGATTCCCGATCCCGATCCCGCGCGGCGGCCCGACGGGTCAGGGCGGCCACGTAGCAGGCCTTGGTCAGCACCACCTCAGTAAGGGTCAGCGCCGCCAGGGCGGCGGCGGACAGGAAAATATCCAGGAACTCATAGCGGTCCCCCAGCGTAAAGATACCGATGGCGGTCAAGGGAACCAACAGGCAAAACAGCCCCAGATTGACCGTGGACAAGGCACGGAATGCCTTGCCAAACACAGCGGGTTTCCGCCCGCGATGAGACGACGGGAGAGTCCCGATCAGCCCCCCCAGATGGGTCTCGCTGCCCACGGCGAGAACCAGCGCGACGGCAGAGCCCTCCTCCACGATGCCCCCGGCGTAGACCATATTCCCGGGGGACACACGGTAGTCTCCCCCGTCCCCGACCTTATCGGAGGCATTTTTACTCAGACGGCGGGGGGGCCTTGCGGCGTCGGCGGCATCCAGCTCCCGCTCCAGAACCACCAGATTCGTAGCGCGGAGCAGACGGCAGTCCGCCGGAACGATATCCCCGGGATACAGCAAAAGGATATCTCCCTTGACCAAACCGTCTCCTCCCACGCGCAGGACACGGCCTCCGCGCAGTACTCGGCAAAGGGGAGCGTCGTAAGCCGCCATAGCGGCCTCCATGCGGTCTGTACGAAGACGAAGAAAACCGCACAGCACGGCGTTGCCTACTGTCAGAAGAGCGCAGGCGGCGCCCAGAAAAAAGCGGTGAAAGAACAAGGATATGACCGAGACGGCCAGAAGCATCCAGAGGGCGGGCTCCTTGGTTATCTGCTTCAAACACTCGAAAAGACCCACGGGGGGCTTAACGAACAGGGATCTTGCGGATGAGGCGGACAGGCGGCGCTCCGCCTCCTTGGGGGAAAGGCCCGTAGCGGGATCCACCCCCAGGCGCGCGATCAGCTCTTCCGCCGAAGCGGTGGCAGGAGCGGTTCTTCGGTGGGACGTGCTGTCGTAGGTCGATCGGGACGAGGACATGAAAACCTCCTCAAAATTCATTCTGATTGTAGGGCAGGGACCAGCTCGACCCGGATTTCGAGGGTCTCCGTACCCGAAGCGACGAACACGCGATAGTGTCCGTTTCTGTTCGCGGCGGTCGTGCCGATTTCGGTGATTCCTCCGCTGACCGTGTAGCGGCAGAGCCACCCTTCGTAGGCAGCGGTGAGGACGGAGCCCTCCACCGTCACGGCGGTGTGATGCTCGCCGTCAAACCCAAGGACGGGTATGGCGTGATGCTGGATCCCCTTCCCTTTTTGGATGATAACAATCCCCTCAGAGGATACGGTATAATCCAGGATCGTGGTCCGATCCTCAAAAGCGCAGGACAGAATGGCGAACACGATATCCGGACTTGTACCGGTCCGTCTCACACGCCACAGGGCAGAGGGCGCGGCAGCGAACAGCCACCCCTCGGGAGCCTTGAAGGCGGGACAGAGGGACATGGCCACGGGGGTCGGAATATCGACTCGATAGTTGGGCGCTTGAGCGCAGGGCTGAGACAAGCAGAGGGTCGAGGGGGCACCCGCGCGCTGGACTCTGCCCAGGCCGTTTGCGTCGTAGCACGGATCAGCGTTCAGATCGAATTCCAGACCGTAGCCCCCGGCCTTGAGAAAAAGCTTATGGAAGCGGTCGGAGGTCTCCCACACGGTAGCGGTCACATCGGGGGACGCAACCGTGGGAATGCCTTCATCACAGATGAGGTAGGCGGCGTAAAAATTGGAGGCAGCGGTAATCATGTACTTGTCAAAGTAGGCGTAAGCCTCACAGCCGTACCTCGTTTCCGTGGGGAAACGGTTCTTGACGTGGCGGATGGGTCGGCGGGACAGCCAGGCCTCAGCGGACTCCACGGCACGGAGCGCGGCAGACCTGAACTCCGTGGCCAAGGGTAAATTCCCTTCCCCGGCGTAGCGGTTCGCCTCGTATTCCAGCAGAGCCGCCAGCCAACCCTCGTTGTGAATGAACTGGTTACTCCGCCCCCCGAAGGCCATTTCTCCCGTGACGGATTGCATCCTCAGGGTCGCAAGGCCGGCACGGCGGAGGCAGTCGTCCATGGCGGCGTAGTGCTTACCCCTGTAGCCTCGGTGAAGCAGAAGGGCGAACAGACCGCGGGAGACGTGATCGTACATGATGGGCTGGTGGGGATAACCCGCCGCGTCGCAGTACATACCGTTTTCATCCAGCCATTTCAGCTGGACCTCAATTTGCAGGTCGATGAAATCACGGGAGTCGCACAGACCCATATCCTGTCTGAAGTACTCGCTGACCGCCGAGAACAGCGCCCAGTTGCGGACGCCCGACGCGGGGGTGGTAGCGTAGCAGCTGTAGCAGTTCTCGGGAATAATGGCGGCCAGATTCGCCTTCCAACGAGCCACGTCCTCGGGGAAAAGTCCCGCTCCCTCCAGCTCGGCAAGGCAGGAGATCACCTCCCGCACCGAAAAATCATTGGCGGCCTTGACGCGGGGGATAGCGGTACAGCAGAGCTCCATCATGTCACGGAACAGCCCCGACAGATCGGTACGGATGCCGTGGGCAATGAGGATGCCGATATTGGAGGCAAGACGCGGAAAGCCATGCTCGGTCAGGCCATTTTCCCTCACCTCATCAAGGTAGCGGCGGATGTGGACATCGGTGTAGGCGGAAAGAGAGGCCTCCATGATGCGAAGATAGCGAGTTTTCATGGGGAGCTCCTTTCAAATTTGGGTGTAACTATTCAGCTAATATGAAAAATTGCAGTTTATATGTCTGTTGTCTGACGGAAGAAGCGGTGACACGATCCACCCTCATCCGTCGCCGCCGCAGGAGCTGGCGACACCTTCCCCCGCGGGGAAGGCAAGGGCCTTGTGTTTTTCGTCATCTTAAAAACCT
>JAFQOC010000341.1 GCA_017420845.1 Clostridia bacterium | reverse complement strand
CAGTTCGATCTGACCGATCGTGGGGGAAAGGCTTTCTATGCCCACGGGGATCAGTCGAAGATCTGGTATATCAACTACAACGGACACCGCCTGTCGGTGCGCTTCTTCAACGCGGCCCCCTTGCGGGATACCGAAGATTTCCGTACCGTGAGCGACCTGTTCGAGTTCCTGGTTTTCACCGAGGACAACACACCGACCCTGCCCAAAAAGGAAACCGTGGCCGATCCGCCCGACACGGATATGCCGTAACCGCACCCCACCTCTGTTTTTACGGAGGTGGGATATTTTTTGCACAAATTTCCCCAAACCTCTTGCAATTTGCTTCAAAATTGTGTATGATATATATAATCTGAAAGCAAAGGAGCGCGCACCATGAAAGTCACCTTTCTCGGCACCGGCGCGGCTGACTGGGACATCCATGCTTTTGTTCCCGGTCAGTTTCACCGCCGCTTTTCCTCGGCCCTGATCAACGACGATCTGCTCATCGATCCCGGCCCCCATATCTTCCATTTCTGTGAGCAGAACGGCACCCCCGACCTGCTGAACGGCGTCAAGAATATCATCGTCACCCACTCCCACGGGGACCATTTCACCCCCGAGACCGTAGAAAGGCTCTGCGTGGGCAAGGATTGCACCGTCTGGGCAGATCCCGCCTGCAAGCGCAAGCTGATCCGTGTGCTGGGGGAGGAGACTGCCGAAAAAATCCGTTTTGTGGAGACAAGACGCAACCGCGACTACGAAATCGGGGGCTACAAGGTCACCTCTCTGCGCTCCAACCACGCCACCGAGGACCCCGACGAGGATACCCGCCTGTACCTCATCGAGGAGAACGGCCGCATCCTCTACTACGGCTGTGACTCGGCCTGGATCCCCACGGTCTCCTGGAATGTCATCCGCGAAAAGCCTGTCAACGCCATGGTGCTGGAGCTGACCTGCGGTGAGACCGCCACCTACGACTGGCGCATCTTCGAGCACAACACCCCCGAGATGCTGGAGATCATGCTGACCATGTTCAAGAAGTACAAGCTATTCGCTCCCGACGTGAAGTATTACGTCTCCCATCTGGCGCGGACGCTTCACACCGACCACGAGGGGCTTGTGAAGTATCTGGAGCCTATGGGGGTCACACCCGCCTGCGACGGATTCAGCTTTGAGGTGTGATCCTCCGCTTGCCCTCTCACCCGCCTCCGGCGGGAGCTCTCCCAAAGGGAGAGCCTGCCAATAGTCCCCAAGCCTCTCCCCTTGGGAGAGGTGTCCGCTGAGCAGGCTCAGCACGCAGGGCGTGACGGAGAGGGCGTTCCCTCCAACCCTCCGAAATCTTTTTTTGAATTTACATAAAGGAGATATTACCATGTCCGAAAAGAAGCTCAACGTTGTCGTCTGGAACGAATTTCGTCACGAGAGACTGGAGGAGGCCTGCCGCAACATCTACCCTGACGGCATCCACGGTCTGATCAAGTCCTTCCTGGAGGCTGACGACGCCTCCCTGAACGTCCGTCTCGCTGCTCTGGACGACCCAGACCAGGGTCTGCCTGACGAGGTGCTGGACGAGACCGACGTCCTGCTCTGGTGGGGCCACATGGCTCACCACGAGGTGGACGACGGTCTGGTGGAGCGCATCCGCCAGCGGGTCTACATGGGCAAGATGGGTCTGATCGTCCTCCACTCGGGCCACCACTCCAAGGTCTTCAAGCAGGTGGTGGGCACCAACGGCAATCTGTCCTGGGGCCGCGACCAGAACGAGATCATGTGGAACCTGCTCCCCGCCCACCCCATCGCCGCGGGCATCCCCGACCACTTCAACCTCTTTGAGGAGCTGTACTGCGAGCCCTTCTACGTGCCCCAGCCCGACGAGCTGGTCTTCGGCGGCTGGTTTGAGGACGGCTTCATCTTCCGCGCGGGTCTGTGCTACTACCGCGGCGCGGGCAAGGTCTTCTACTTCCAGCCCGGCCACGAGTTCTG
>JAFQOC010000038.1 GCA_017420845.1 Clostridia bacterium | reverse complement strand
CGCACGGAGGCACTCCCATGACCCATTCCAGATCCTCCTCCCTGAGGGCTTTTCAAAAAAAAACTCGTCCCCGTCCCTCCGCCGGGCAAGCGGCCTTTTGCCTCATGTCCACCTTCTGCCTGGTACTGATCCTGCGAAACGCCGAAGCCGCCATCGACTACATGGGCCGAGGCCTGACTCTCTGCGCCACCACAGTGATCCCTTCCCTTTTTCCTTTCATGGTGATCTCGGAGCTTCTGGTCTCCAGCGGAGCGGGAGAGGCCTTCGGGCGTTTATGCTCGGGAGTCATGAGGCGGATATTTGGTCTGTCGGGGGCAGGTGCTTCAGCGGTCTTTCTGGGATCCATGTGCGGATTTCCCGTTGGGGCACGGACCGCCGTGGCTCTGCTGGATAAGAACGCCATATCCAAATCCGAATGCGAGCATCTTCTGACCTTCGTGAATAACCCCAGCTCCGCTTTTCTCATTACGGCAGTTGGAGTATCCCTGTACGGGAATCGGAAGCTGGGGATCGCTCTGTACGGGGTGGTATTGGGCTGCGGTCTTGCGGTGGGACTCCTGGCCCGTCCCCTACTCCGTAAGGGAGGAAGTCCCTCGGAGCACCCCCATTTCCCCTCGGGTCTTCACATCGGAGGGGCAGAGACCTTTACGGGAGCCATATCCTCGGCGGCTACAGGCATGCTGACGGTCTGCGCCTACGTCATCTTTTTTTCGGCGGTAACGGGAGCCCTCAGCTGCGCGGTGATGGGACACGGTGGGACCGCCGAGATGGGATACACCCTTCTGTGCGGTCTTCTGGAAATGACGGGCGGCATCGGGCAAGCGGCCACTCTGGCCAACGGACGATTGGGACTGATACTGACGGCGTCCTTTGCGGGATGGTCAGGCTTATCGGTTCATTGTCAGGTCATGGCCCTGTGCGGGGGCCGAGGGTTATCCTTCAAGCCCTACCTGCTGGCCAAGGCGGTACAGGGGGTTCTGTGCGGATTCGTGACGGCAGTACTCCTCTATTGGGTGCCTGAGCTGACAGATCCTGCCGAGGGGGTGGTAACAGACGCCATTCTGGCCTTTATGTCCATGAAAAGCTTCACTCTGCCTGCCATTCTGACCGACGGGGTATTCATTCTGGGATGGGTCATTTCCAGAGTAAGAGCACCCCGATGATAGATCCCCTGTTTCGGTCCCTTTTTTCGTAAAAAAGGACCGCTCTGCATCCACAGAAGCGGTCCTTGTTTTTTTAGAATAAACGGCCGAACCGTGTCTTACGGCTTTTCGGTCGAGATATACTTCATGCTGATGTAGGCATAGCCCGCATCGCAATCAAAGGTGATCTTGCACCAGGTCCCGTTACCCAGCTCGGTCTCCAGAACCTCCACCATATCGCCGCTGTACAGCAAGCCCACCTTGTTGTCGCTCACGGAGGAATCGGGAGAGCTGCGGACGTTCAGGGAGGACGCGGTAATGTACATGAGCGTACCACCGTTGGGGCCCTTCGCCTCTCCAAGCACCTCACAGGAGCTTGCCATCATGGTAAAGCAAGCAAAGTCGACGTAATCACCCATATCCACGGTTCGCGTCCAGGTGGCCGTAACCGACACGTAGGAGCCCAGAACAGGCTGGTCAATCCCGTCAAAGTAGGTCACAAAGCCCGCATCCTCGCCCAAAGACAGAACCAGGTTGCCGTTCTCATCCTCATTGACCTTGCCTAAGACCGTGAAGGTCTTATCCTCATAGGAGGAAGCGTAATTTTTCAGGAACGAGATCTGCTTCATAGGGTCCATCGCGGCATTCTCGCCGCCAATGACGTAGTGATCTCCGTCCAGGGGCAGCTCCAGAGCGGCGGCCTCCTCGGGGTCAGCCACGGGAGGCACGAAAGCCGTGGTCTCCTCCTCGGTCTCATGGGCGGGGGGAGTCGTTTCTGCGTCGGGGAGGGTTTCTGTGGGGGTCTCGGTAGGTGCCTCGGTGGCGCTGTCGGTGCTCACCTCGGTAGGCGCCTCGGTGGGGGCGTCGGCTTGGGGTGCGGTGGTGTCTGCGGCAGGCTCCTGGGAGTCGCAGGCGGCAAGGACCGCGGTCAGGGCAAAAAGCAGGCAAAGCAACAGGAACAGTCCCTTAATGTGCTTCATAACGTTTCCTTTCCGATCCATAGGAGGATCTGGACTTGATTTGCGCCTATTATATCACAAACTGCGAGGCTTGTCAAGGAAAAACCGGCATAAAACAAAATAACCCCGCCTCGCGGCGGGGGATTCGTGGTTTGTCAATACCCTTTGCGGGTTGTCTTCATTCACCTCTTACTTCTTCACTCTTACTTCTCACTTTCTGGTCGGCTCTCCGCCCGTGGTGGTGAAGACGATGCTTCCCTCCTTGTCGGTGCGGTGGATCTCCAGCTTCATGGCCTCGTATCGGGCCAGGATCTCCTGCTTAGGGTGGTCGTAGGTATTGCCCTCGCCCACCGAAATGACGGCGTGGACGGGGGTCACGGCATCCAGGAAGGCCTGACTCGACGAGGTATCCGAGCCGTGGTGGCCTGCCTTGAGGATGTCGCAGTCCAAAGTCCCCTTGAAGCGGTAGCGCTCCAGCATCTCTGCCTCGGAGTCCACCTCGGCATCCCCCGTGAACAGGACCGAGGTGTCGCCGTAATCGGCGCGGATGACCACGCTGTAATTGTTCAGCTCGGTGTAGGCGGTGCTGATGGGGGCGAGGATGGTACAGGTCAGCTCACCTACCTTGAAGGTCTTATCGGGGGTAGCCATAATGACCTCGCATTTTTCGGCCTCAATGGCGTCCATCATGCGCTCAAAGGTCTTGGAGTCGTGCTCCTTGTCAGGAAGGACAACACGCTTGACAGCGTAGGTGTTCAGGATCATGTCCGCGCCACCGATGTGATCCTCGTGGGGATGGGTGAAGACGGCGTACTCAAGCTCCTTGACACCCAGGCGATCCAGATAGGCCTGTAATTCCTCTTCCGAGGAATTGGTACCCGCATCAATGAGGATATCCCCTTTTTCGGTGCGGATGAGGGCGGCATCCCCCTGCCCCACGTCGATGAAGTGGAACTGCACTTCACCGCCGCTGACGGGATCGGATACGTGTCCTCCTTCCCCAAAAAGAGCGTCCTTACCGAAAAACAGGGCGGCGATGATGGCGGCCAGCACCAGTACGGCGGTGACTACGCCCTTTACTTTATTCTTTCTTCTACGTCTTGCCATGGTCTTTTCCTTTCTGTCAGAGAGAGATTTCAATATAAGCGGCGCAGTTGCCCTCCGGGAACGCGACGGTCAGGTAGCCGTCGTTCAGGGAGCATCCGAAGCCCGTGAGATCGGGATAGGTGCGGGCAACAGCGGCGTTGTCAGTAATATAGGGGGTGAGATCGACGGTGGTATCGGTGTTCTCTGTGCGGGTCTGCCAAACCGCCAGCAGAAGCTTCCCTGCCGCCCTGTTGAGAAGTCCGAGGGCAGTGTGACCGCAATCACTCATACGGGAGAGTCCCATGGGGTAGACGGGGATTGCCCCCGATAGGGTGGTGCGGTTTTCTTTGTAGATGGAGATCGCATCGGAAATGAGCTTCTTGTTGAGCTCATCGGCGTAGCAGATACGCCCCGAGAGGTACATGGCGCCCATCATGCCGCTGACCATGTTGTAGGCGGTCTGCCGGCCGTCGGAGCAGCACTGAATCATAGCCTTGACATTCTCACCCACTACGGGGAACACGTCGCCCTGCTCGGGCATTCGATGGAAGTCCACAGGGTAAGGATAGGCCCAGACACCCGCCCGCTCGGGGGGCATGACCGCCAGCATCCCCTGGAGAATAGAGGGATAACGGTCGTAGTACTCCTGGTCGCTGGTGGACTGGATGTGGAAATGAGACAGGGTTGTATGGTCGCACCGCATGGCACCCGAGCCGCAGTTCTCGATCATGAGGCCGGGATGGGTGGCAATGACCTCGTCCACGAAGGCGTAGAAGGCCTCGGTGTGGCCCCGCAGAGCCTCGGCCATGGACTCGTCCTCACCGTTCAGAGGGTCGATGCCGATGCCCGTGGAGTGGTTGTAGTCGTTCTTGATGAAGCGGACGCCCAGGCTATAGAGGTTGTCGAAGACCCCCATGAGGTGGTCGCGCACCACAGG
>JAFQOC010000340.1 GCA_017420845.1 Clostridia bacterium | reverse complement strand
TCCGCCCCTGCACCCCGCTTAACTGCAACCCAACGCACCGATAAATCCAAATTTGAAACTCCCCAAAGAAAGGAAACCATATGAAGATCGCATTTTTTGACGCCAAGAACTACGACAAGCCCTCCTTCGATCGCTTCGGCGGCGAGCAGGAGGTGGAATTCAAGTATTTTGAAGCCAAGCTCAACGAGGATACCGTAGAGCTGGCTCACGGCTTTGACGGTGTCTGCGTATTCGTCAACGATACCGTGAACGCCGCCGTTATCGACCGTCTCTGCGAGCTGGGGGTCTCCCTTATTGCCCTGCGCTGTGCGGGATTTAACAACGTGGACATGAAGCACGCCTTCGGCCGCATCCACGTGGTAAGAGTCCCCGCCTACTCCCCCTACGCCGTGGCCGAGCATACCATGGCCCTGCTCCTGACCTCCATCCGCCGTATCCACAAGGCCTACATCCGCTCCCGCGACTTCAATTTCAGTCTCAACAACATGACGGGCTTTGATCTCCACGGCAAGACCGTGGGCGTCATCGGTACGGGGCGCATCGGTCGGGTGTTCATCGACATCTGCCGCGGGTTCGGCATGAAGGTTCTGTGCTACGACAAGTTCCCTGCACAGGGATTGGATAACGGGGATACTATTCGCTACGTGGAGCCGGACGAGCTGTTCGCGGAGAGTGATATCATTTCCCTTCACTGCCCTCTGACCGAGGAGACCTACCATATCATTGACGAGACCTCCCTATCCAAGTGCAAGAAGGGCGTAGTCCTGCTCAACACCTCCCGCGGGGCGCTGGTAGATGCCGAGGCCCTTTTGGCGGGGATCAAATCCCGCAAGGTGGGGGCGGCCTGCCTGGACGTCTATGAGGAGGAGTCGGATCTCTTCTTTGAGGACAACTCGGGGCACATTCTGGAGGACGATACCTTGGCGCGGCTCATTTCCATGCCCAACGTCATCGTGACCTCCCATCAGGCCTTCCTCACCGAGGAAGCGCTCTCCAACATTGCCGAGACCACCGTACAAAACATTGTGGATATGCTGACCGCAGGATCCTGCCCCAACGAGCTGTGCTACCGGGGTGGGAATACCGAGGATTGCAAGACGGGGAAATGCTTCTGATGCCCGGGTGCCGTAGCTCCGACAAAGATCCTTCCTGAATGCCAACACCGCCGCACCCCTCGGGTGCGGCGGTGTTCTTATGTTCTGCCCTCCCATGACCACAAAAAAACAAAAAAGAAATTCGCTTCTCCCCCTTGACAAATCCTACCGCCTATGCTATACTACAAGTGTACTACCCACAATAGTGCAGTTGGAGCGGTCACAGGTCCCGTCCGTGAACCGCCCCTGCCGAGAAAGGAGCACCATGCTGCTGATCGACAAATTATCCGGCAAGCCGGTCTACGAGCAGATCATCGAAGGGGTGGAGAAAAATATCCTCATGGGAATCTATCCCGAAGGAAGCGTCCTTCCCTCCCTCCGAGAGCTGTCCGTGACCCTGGGCATCAACCCCAACACCATCCAGAAATCCTACGCCGAGCTCATCCGCCGCGGCGTGATCGTTCCCTCCCCCGGAAGCGGCACCTACGTGGCCGCCGATGCCAAGGAACGTATCCGCAAGGCCGCCGCCCAAAAGCTTTCTCTGCTGGAGGAGCTGGTGACCGACCTGGCCTTGGCCGACGTCCCCAAGGGGGACGTGCTTGCCACGGTTTGCGCCGTCTACGCCCGGGTGGGGAAAGGCAATCCGTCCATCGACCATAGCACCCCTGAAGGAGGGAAAAAATCATGATCCAAGCACAGCACGTCACCAAAATATTCCGCTCCGCGGGGCAACCCAAACCCCATACCGCCGTCAGCGACCTGTCCTGCACCATTCCCGGTGGTTGCATCTACGGGCTGGTGGGCTCCAACGGCGCGGGCAAATCCACCTTCCTCCGTTTGCTCTCGGGGGTCTACCGCCCCGATGAGGGAAGCATTGAGATCGACGGCCTCCCCGTCTGGGAGAATCCCGAGGCCAAGAACAAGATCTTCTACGTCCCCGACGACCTCTACTTCCTCCCCCAGACCAACATGAAGCGCATGGCCTCCTACTACAACGCCCTGTACAGCAAGTTCAACCGCGAGCGATTTGAAAATCTCACCGAGACCTTCGGCCTGGATCCCGAAGCTAACCTGGGCACCTTCTCCAAGGGTATGCGCCGTCAGGCCGCCACCATCCTGGCCCTGTCCACCATGCCCGACTACCTCTTTTTCGATGAGACCTTCGACGGCCTGGACCCCGTCATGCGCCGTCTGGTCAAGCAGGTCATCTACAACGACGTGCTGGACCGAGGCACCACCACCATCATCACCTCCCACTCCCTGCGCGAGCTGGAGGACACCTGTGATCAGCTGGCCCTGCTCCATCAGGGCGGTATCGTCTTTGAGTCGGATATCCAGAATCTCAAGACCGCCCTTTTCAAGGTGCAAACCGCCTTCTCCGAGCCCTTCAACAGGGCCAAATTCGAGGCGGTGGGCATCAACGTCGTCTCCTATACCCAAGTGGCCAGCGTGGCCACCTTCATCGTCCGCGGCGACCGCATGGCCACCGAGGAAAAGCTCCGCTGTATGAATCCCCTGCTTCTGGACATCCTTCCCCTGAATCTGGAGGAGGTCTTCGTCTACGAGATGGAGGCGCTGGGGTACGTGTTCAAGGATATTCTCATGTAAAGGAGGAGACGATACCATGAAAAATAACTCTGTGAACACCCGTTTCTTCAATTTCCGCCTCTTCCTCGAGGCCCTCAAGCGCCTCCGCGTGGTGGGCCTCGGCTCGGCCATTCTCGCCCTGACCGCCTCGGCTCTGGTGCCCGCCGTCACCTGGATCGAGATGGGCTCCTTCACCCGCACCGAGGTCTACGAAATGGAGACCCACCTGCTCTGTGTCCCCGCGGGGGTCATGGTGGCTCTCGCTCCCCTGTTCTTCGCGGTCCTGTTCTCCTTCCTGCAGAGCCGTAAGGAATCCGACTTCTTCCACGCCATCCCCTACACCCGTACCTGTGTCTATGTCAGCTTCGTGACCGCCGCCCTGGCATTCGTCTGGGCCATCCAGATGGCCTGCGGACTAGTAGCGGGCATCCTCTGGGGCATGATCCCCCGTCTCGCCGCGGATATCGGGGGCATGATTGCCTACGTGGGAGTTTCCATGCTGGCCGCCGCTATGTTCTCGTCCTTTATGATGCTGGCCCTTACCGTATCGGGAACGTCCGGCTCCTGCGCCCTTTTGTTCTGCCTCTTCGCGGGCTTTGTGCGGGTGGTCTGCGCCATCTTCCTGGGGTGCATGGATACCTTCTTTATCATCGACACCAACGGTATGTGGGACACCTCGGTCCTCTCCCCCCTGTGGCTCCAGCCTATCAATATCTTCGCCTATCTGATTGAACCCACCGCCGCTGCCACTACCCTTTACTCCCCCGCCAATATTCTCTATTCCCTTTGCGTAGCCGTAGCGGTCTTTACCTTCTCGGGACTGCTCTACAACCGCCGCAAATCCGAAATGGCGGGCAATCCCGCCCCCGGTGTCAGGACCCAAGCCCTGTTCCGTATCCTGTTCACCATCCTCCCCGCCCTCCTCATCCCCCTGCTCCTCGTCACGGGAGACGCCGAGGGAGCCATCATGCTGGTGCTGGTGGTGGGCGTTCTGCTGGTCTACTTCCTCTACGAGCTCATCACCACCAAGCGACCTAAGAACCTCCTGAAGATATTCCCCGGTCTGGGCATCGTGGCGGGAGCCTGCGTGGCCTTTCTGCTGGTCTTCGGTGCCTACTACGCCGTGGCGGTCAACGAGACCGTCACCCCCTCCGAGGTCAAATGGGTGTCGGTGGACTCCAACGGCTTTACGGGCAGCTCCTACCAGGGCCGCCTGTCCGATACCCTGCGTACGGGTGACGACGAGATCGTCAAGCTGGTCACCGACCGCCTGGCCGTCTCCCAGAAGTACGAGCGGGAAGGCATACCCACGGAGGGCTACGATCAGGAGTACTACGACCGTATGCGGGTCACCATCCGTTTGAAGGGCGGCCGCACCCTCCACCGCTATATCGCCATGGGTCAACAGGCCCGTGAGAGCCTCCAGAACCGCTTTGCCTCCCTGGAGGAGGTGAAGCAGATCATGTTCCTGCTCCCCGAGGACAGCGAGATCCAGACGGGTGGAATTGAGCTGGGCTACTCCTGGGAGGAACGGGCATACATCCATCTGGGTGATGCCACCGAGCTACGTGCCCTCATGAACATCTTCCGCGCCGAGTTCGAGACCCTCACCGACGCCCAGAAGCTGACCGTCATGGCCCCCGCCCTGAACACCTACAGCTATAGCAACAGGGAGGACTACTACGATGCCAAGGAGGAGTACGGCTCCGCCATCAGCGAGGGGCTGATCCTCAGTGTTCACGGTACGGTCAAGGGGGGCGGCCGCCGCTTCACCAACGAGTACGTCATCACCGACGCCCTGCCCAAGACCCGCGAAGCTATGGTCTACCTGTGGGGTGCCAACCAAATGGATTTCAACGACTACAGCACGGGGTACAGCGGCAACGGCGGATCGGTGGAGAGCGTTTTGACCCAGTTCGCAAACGACGCCGCCGAATCCGACTTTGCCGCCGCCTTCCCCCGCCTGAAGGGCCCCGTGACCATCATGGGCCTGTCCGCGGGCGGTGAGAAGAGCTCCGTGAGCACCACCTTCATTCTGGAGGCCAAGGACTATATTCGCTTCGCCGAGCTTCTCAAAAAGACAGTGGCCATTACCCAGTCCACCAAGGAGGAATCCTTTTTCCTCACCGAGGATACCTACTACCTGAACCTGCGCGACGATCAGGACGGGAAATACTCCAACATCCGCCTGGATCTCCGCGGGGTGTTCCGCTTCACCCCCGAGGAGCTGGAGGAGCTGAAGGAGATCCTGCACATCGAAAAGTAAACCTTTTATGGAATCCCGCCGCGAAAGCGGCGGGATTTTCAAATTTGGGTTTATC
>JAFQOC010000339.1 GCA_017420845.1 Clostridia bacterium | reverse complement strand
CCTTTCGGCATGTTAAGGTGCAAAACCTTCGGTTTTGTCCATTTTAATGAAAATTGAAACCCGTAGGGTTTCTTCCGACACCCGACCGAAGGGAGGATTTCACACGCGAAGCGTATTTCACGCCGCAGGCATTTCACACGCCGTAAGGCGTATTTCACTATTGCAGTTTATCGGAACGATAAACTGCAATTTGAACGACTCTCCAATAATGTTTTTTGCAAAAATTGAGCGTTCTGCCCCCCGGCAAAGCTTCTGCCGCGGACGCGGCAAATGGGGGGTGTACCTCCAATTACCGGTTCCGCAGATTCTCCAGAATCAGCCTCCCCAAGCGCTCCCCGTTCCCTTCCCCCACAAAGCTGTTATGGGGAGTCAGCCGAAGGTTTTGCAAGGACCACAGAGGGCTTTCGGGGGGCAGAGGCTCCTCCTCGAAAACGTCCAGCACGGCGTACAGCTCCCGACGGGTCAAAGCGTCGACCAGGGCCGCCGTATCGATGACGGCGCCTCGGGCCAGATTGACCACCACGGCGGCCTCGGGCAAAAGCTCCAGTTCCCTTCGCCCCAGCAGATGGTAGGTATCCCGGGAGAGGGGCAGACATACAATCAGAACGTGGGCGGCGGGTAACCATTCATCCAGATAGCGCGGGGGATAAATGGCCTTGTAGCGGAGGTCCTCGCGGGGAAGGCGGTCGATCCCCACCACGGAGCAGCCAAAGGCCCCAAAGCGTGCCGCGCACGCATTTCCCACGCTGCCGCATCCCAGAATGCAAACGGTTTTCCCCGCCAGCTCCCGAAGCCCTCGGTGCTTTTTCCAGCGGCGGCAGGCTTGGTTTTCGGCGAAATATCGGCCCTGCTTGTACAGATCCAGCACACCCGCCATGGCAAATTCCGCCATGGGAGTGCTGTATACCCCCGAGGCGTTGTGCAGGGTAATACCGCGCTCCTCCAGGTAATCCAAGGGGAGGTGGTCGCAGCCCGCGCCGGTGAGCTGGATATAGGTCAGGCGGGTAAAATCCCGGATCGAATGGTAGGAGAACAGCTTGTTGCAGATGACGGCATCCACCGCTGTCGGATCACAGGGAAGAGGCCCTCTCTCATCGGGCATATCCACCACGCTATGCCCCAACGCCTCAATAGCCTCTCGCCAAGCTGTGGTATAGCGCCAAGCACCGGTAATCAGTATGTTCATTTTCTCATATTCTCCACGACCCTACCTATTTGCTCGGCGGTGCGGCGATAATTCTCCCACACGGGAGACATAATCCCCTCCCATTGGCTTTCCAGCCGACGGATCCCCGACAGGCCCTCCTCAAAGGTGCGGCGTATTTCTTCCATGCTTTGCAGTTGACCGATATGGCAAAAGCTGCGGGAAAGAATGACGCTGCCGGAGCCCAGTCGGTAGTGCTCACCCATGATGTACTCCGCATGGACCAGACCTTTTCCGAGAGAGGCGATGCCGCCAAAGCCATAGGGCAATCCGTATTCGCGGCATTTCAGGCACAGCCTCTCCACCGTACCGTCAGCCAACACTTCAAAGAGAAAGGTTTTTCCATAGCCCAGGCTCAGGTCATTGAGCCCAATGAAAACCTCGTCCACCCCCTTCACGGACAGAATACTGTCCAGGTTCTCCACAGCGGCAGGGGTTTCCAAAAGCAACATAACGCGGGCCCGTCCGCCTACCAGGGAAACAAAAGCCTCCACCTCGTCGGCGGTCTTGAAGAAGGGGAGCATAATGATATCCGCCCCCGCCTCCACAATGGAATCGATCTCAGCGGCTGAGGAGCCATAGGCTTCGGTGGCCTCGTGAATGGGATTGCAACGAACCAGAAGGGCGGATTTACGGAGCACGGCGCGAATGCGGCGGACGTCCTCGACGGTGTGACGGTTTTGAACGGTATTCAGACCGCCCTGTCGGTCGGCCTTACCAATGTACTCCATGTCCACGAAGATGCGATCTACCCCGTTGATCTCGGCCACCTCAGCCACGTCGGGACGGTTGGTGATGTACATAAGCTTCAATGCCATATAAAATAAAACTCCTTTTGGAACAGACCCGCGGGCGGGGTCATACGTCGGGGCGGTTGACGTCGGTCATACTCCCGGCGGTCTCGGGGATCTCGGTTACGGGAGGGACAGCCACCGTCGCGCCCAGGTTGGCGTTATCGGCGTTGGACATGACCTTGAAGAAGGTCATAAACAGAATGCGCATATCCAACCACAGGGACAGGTGATCCACGTACCAATTATTGAGGCGGATCCTCAGATTCCATTCCACGTCCTTGCGCCCATGGATCTGGGCCCACCCCGTAATGCCCGGACGCACGTCAAACATGCGGAGCTGCTCGTCGCTGTACTCCTCTATGGGCCAAGGATGGTAGGTCAAGGGGGGACGGGGGCCGATCAGGCTCATATCGCCCTTCAGGATATTCCATGCCTGGGGCAGCTCGTCGATGCTGGTATCCCGCAGAAAGCGACCCACACGGGTCACGCGGGCATCGTCCTGACCGGAATACACACCGCTCCCCCTTTGCTCCGCACCCACGCACATACTGCGAAATTTATACATGTAAAATACTTTCCCCCCCTTGCCCAGTCTCTTCTGCTTGAAAATAACGGGGCCCTTGGAATCCAGCTTCACGGCAACGGCCGTGACCAGGTATACGGGAAGCAGGAAAAAAAGAATCAATACAGACAGAACGATATCCATAAATCGTTTGAAGAAACGTCGGTACATAGCAGAAACACTCCCATCTGTTGCGCGGGTTCCGCGTCGGTGTACTCGATATTATAGTCCCGCGCCCCCCCTTTGTCAAGAAAGAAACTCCCTCAATAGCAAGAAAAAACAGCCCAAAAACGGGCTGTTTTTGATTTTTCAGATTTCGGTCACACGGTCTTCCCATAATCTTCCCTTCGGGTTCAAGGGGCACGCTTCGTCAGTCTCCCACCACACCCACGATGTCGTACCCCAGATTCAACTGGATGGACAGGGTGATGGGCCGCTCGTACAGGGTTGCCGAGGGGTACAGCCCGGACAGACGGGACAGGAGGTATTCCACCGACGGAGTCCGGTTGGCGTAGTGGACCACTACACGGGAGGGAGCTGTTTTGGCAGTGGCACGGGATTCGGTAAACACGCTGAGCATAGCCTCAACGGTACGGCGGCTGCCTGTGGACAACTCGAAAACCCCGATCTCTCCGTTTTCGATGCGGAAAACGGGATGGAGAGGGAGGGGGTCGGAGGGGTCGAGAGGCTTATACGCCAGTCTCTTGGCATTTTGCAAAACCTGAAGGCTCTGGGTCGTAAAGGACACCCTCAGGTTGTTCTTGTAGGACTCCAGCTCGGCCTTCATGCGGCTCATGGGGTAGCCCAACGTGATCATGTGGCGGGCACGCAAAACCAACAGGAAAAGTCCCCCCGCCACGGTACCGCTGTCAATGACCACCACACGCCCGTCGAAGCCTGCGGCGGCCAGGGTGGCGTGGCGGTTGGACTCGCTGAACTTTCGGGAGGCGGTGATACAGAATACACCGTCATGGGTTTGGAGCAGAGCCTCAAACCGTTGCCGATACAGCTCCTCCGAGGGAGGAACAGAGAAGCCCATCCCGTCAGGGATGCTCTCCTCGCAGGTAAGGATGCGGTCGGGCAGAAGCTGCTCCCCCAAGCGGCAGCCCAAGGGTATCAGATGAACCCCATAGGCGTCACAGTCTGAAGGACTCATGCAACACAGTGTTTCGGTAACAAGGGCAATCATAGGCAGTACAGAGAGGTGTCGTGGAAAATCAGGCGTTCTCCTCGATATAGGCAACCAGCTTGTCGATGGTGTTGTACTGGACGGACATCTCCAGGGTCACGCCCAGCTCGTCCTCAATCTGCATGACCAGCTCTGCCACGTCCAGGGAATCCAGGCCCAGCTCGGTGAAGGGCGCGTCGGTCTTGATCTCGGATGCGGGAACGTTCTTGTAATCGGCCAGAATTTCAATCAGCTTGTCTTTCATGTGAGTAATCTCCTTAACAGAAAATGAAATGGGGGATATTGCGTCCGCCTCGGCGGGTATGGGGATCAGATCTTGTCCTCGAAGAAGGCGTTGAGCTTGCGGATGCAGCGAAGAAGGCAATCCAGCTCGGTGTCGTCAAACTCGTGGCTGACGGCCAGAACCATTTGCTCGTGGAAGAATCGGTGGAGACGGTTCATACGCCGTCCCTCCGGGGTAAGCTCCACCATAGTAATACGGGCGTCCTTTTCGGAGCGGGATTTGGTCACGTAGCCCTTTTTCACCAGCTTGCCCACGCAGACCGTCACGGTAGGCACGGTGACGCCCAGCGCTTCGGCGATCTCGCCCACGGCACGGCGGCAGTCCTCGCCCTTGCCGATGCATTCCAGAGTATGGAACTCCGAAATGCTCAGGTTCCCGTTACCGACCCTTTTGAGGTTCTTTTCTTCTACCTGCAAAATGGCGTCGAAGGTTTCCACAAAGAGGGTATTCAATTCGTTTAATCGACTATCCATGGTGCCCTCCTTGATCGTTAGACAATCTAACTATTTACAATTATAACACAATGTGAACTGTTTGTCAAGACACATTTGGCGTTTCGACATTTTTTCATGGTAGGATTGATTCGGTATTCTTCAAATTTGGGTTTATCGGTGCGTTGGGTTGCAGTTAAGCGGGGTGCAGGGGCGGAGCCCCTGCACCTCTCCAGGGTGGCCGGGGGTGTCGGGGGCGGCCGCGAGCGCCCTGACGCGCACCGGTAGGTGCAAGAAAACTGCTGTGAGCCAAGGGATTTTTGTAAAATCCCTTGTTCCGTATGTTTCTCGTTATAGCCAATTTTCTTGCGG
>JAFQOC010000338.1 GCA_017420845.1 Clostridia bacterium | reverse complement strand
TTCCCCCCTCCGACACCGCCCCCCTTCGCTTTTTTGTGCAGGGGGCTTCGCCCCCTGACCCCCGCCAAGATGCGAGCGGAACGTGAATGTTCAAACTCACCGCTAAACCCCAATTCACAGCCCCGTCACCACGCCCACGAACAGCGGCAGTCCCGTCCCCGTATCCACGATGGCGTACACGAAGGGACGGTCAAGGTAGACGTATTTCGGCTCCATGGGGGCGGCAGACTCGGCCTTGTTGACTGCCCAGGTCACGGCGGCGGCCTTGGTGCCGTTGCGGTCTACCTGAATGAAGGTCTTCTGGAAGACCCCGTCGCAGTAGAGGTTCCCCATGGCGGAGGTGCCCAGCCCCGACAGGTCGGCGGTGTCGGCGCTGAAGAGATCGATCATGCCCATTTCCTTGAGGGAGTCGGTGAGGTTCATGTCGCTCGAATAGGTAAACTCGGGGATACGGGTGTAGACCGTGGTGCGGACCTGCTCCTGCCACATGGCCGTCCAGTCCCCGCCGTCCAGGGAGGCGGCGAAGTCATAGATATCGGTCCCCTCCTCGGGCAAAAGACCCACGAAGCAGTAGCCCATCCCCTTGTAGGGCTTGGCTACCCCGAAGCCTCCCTCCACGGTGAGGTAGCGGGACTCCTCGGAGCGGAGCATGGTCACGGAGGACTCGGTGCCGCCCAGAGAGGTGAAGGTCTCGGTGAGAATATCCTTCTTCTCGTACTCCTCCTCCCACTTGGCGTCAAAGACCAGAGCGTTGACCACGTACATCACCGCCTCGGCAGGGATAGGGTCCTCCAGGATGGAGTCGATCATGCCGTCGGTGTAGTGATCCACCCACTTGTTGATGTCCTTACGGGTGGTCTCGTCAAAGGGGGCGGCGTACTGCTGGGCTTGGTACCAATCGGCGCAGGTCTGCAAGAACTCCTCGCGGACAGAAAAGCTGTCCCCGTCCCGATACCAGATGGAATCCGCCACCGAGACCTTGCAGTCCTTGCCCGTGTACAGGCCGCTGGTGTAGGCGTACAGCGCCTTGTTCAGCTCGTCAATGGGCATTCCCAGCACCGCCTCCATCTGGGCAAGGGTCTCCCCCTTCGCACCGCCCGCCAGCATGGACAGGCAGATCAGGGCGGAGAGGGGGGACACCAGGTGATTGGCCTTGCCCTCCTTTTCCAGAGAAACGGTGGTATTGGTCAGCGCCAGGGAGAAATCCGCCATGGCGGTCTTGAACCCATCGGTGACCTTCCCCGCCTCGGTGGCCTGGCGGGTATAGCCCGCCGACAGCTCGGAGGCCTTGACGTTCAGAGCGCAGGAGGTCATCTGCGCGGGAATGGCGGCCAGCATGAGCATGGCCAAAAGGAATATCAGCAGTTTCTTCATGGGATACCTCCTATGGATACGGCACCTTGAAAGTGCCCTCACCCATATAGACGATATTTATGGGGATTCATCACCCGCAAAAGCAAACATTCACAAATCATTTACAAAAGCCCGCGCTCACATTCGGGCGCGAGGACGCGGCAGGGATGTGGCGCGGGTTGGTTACTCAATCCTCCCGGGGAGGGGTCTTTTTGGCTTTGCCGTGTTTTTTCTTGAGCTTCTTGAGCTCGTCCATGAAGGAATCCACGTCGGTGAACTCATGGTAGACCGAGGCAAAGCGGACGTAGGAGATCTCGTCGATGGCACGGAGCTTTTCCAGCACCATATCGCCCAGCTCCACCGAGGGGACCTCCAGACGCAGGGTATTCTGCAGCTCGGTCTCGATCTCATCCACGATGGCATCGGCATCCACGCTCCGCTTACGGGTAGACTTCAGAATACCGTTGACCAGCTTGTTGCGGTCGAAGGGCTCCTTGGAGCCGTCCTTTTTGACAACGATGATCTGGGCTTGCTCTATCATTTCAAAGGTGGTGAACCGCTTAGCACACTGAAGACACTCACGGCGGCGGCGGATACTGTTGCCCTCTTCGATGGGGCGAGAGTCAATGACCTTCAGATCGGGATTACCGCAGGCGGGACATTTCATGGCGGGATGCTCCTTTCGGGGGTGCGATCATATTTCGATCATTATACCATATATTTCGGGTTTTGTAAAGGCTTCCGGCAAATTTTTCTGCAACGGTTCAGATCGCTTCGGATAGAGGCAGATCACCGAAACCACTTGACAAAACCATACTTTTCTGCTATACTATAGAATTGATATAGTGTTTGCAGAAGGGAGACGACCATGGTTGCCAAAGACGTCCAAGAAACCGCCGCCGTCATCGGGAACGCTGCTTTGATCCGGCGGTTGGATCGGGATATCCGAGCCGGACGGCTCTCCCATGCCTATATACTGGACGGCCGCAAAGGCAGCGGACGGCATACCATTGCCCGTCACGTCTGCGCCTCCATTGCCTGTGAAAACCGTCCCGGTCAAGCCTTGCGTCGGGCAGAGGATCCCAATCAGATGGGCTTCTTTGATCTCACCCCACCACCGCCTCCCCGCGAAATCCCGGCGGACGCCCCCCTTCCCTGCCTGGAATGCCCCGCCTGTGACAAGGTGCTGGAGGGCAAGTGCCCCGACGTTCACTTCATCAGTCGGGAGGGTAAGGCATCCTTGGGCGTGGATTCCATCCGATTTCTCCGCCAGGACGTGCTGATCCCCCCCAACGATCTGGACACCAAGATCTATATCATTGAGGATGCCGAGACCATGACGGTCCAGGCTCAGAACGCCCTGCTTCTCACCCTGGAGGAGCCGCCCCCCTACGTGCTGTTTCTCCTGCTTTGCGACGGAGCCGACGCTCTGCTGGAGACCATCCGCAGTCGCGCTCCCGTGCTCCGCACCGAGCCCATCCCCGACGAGGACGTCCGTTCCTACCTGAGGGCAAGGCGCTGTACCCTGTCGGAGGAAGACCTGAACGCCGTCCTGCTCCGCGCGGACGGATGCATTGGACAAGCGTTGACCCTGGCGGATGCCCGTGGGGTCAAGCCCATCCTCAAGCTGAGAAGCCTGTGCGACGAGTTCATGGAGGCATGTGCCTCCCGCCGTTACGACCGCCTCCCTGCCGTGCTGAACAGCTTCGGTAGTAAGCGTGACGCCGTTGGCGAGGTCGTTTCCCTGCTCCGCCTGGCGGTACGGGATCTGATCCTACTCCGACACGGCGAGCAGGTCAAGCTCAAGTACTACACCGATCGGGAAACCGCCGAGGCGTTGTCCGGCCGTTTTACTACCCGATTCCTCCTCAGAATTTACCAGAGTCTGGATACAGCCTCCGAGGGCTTGGAGGCCAACGGGAATATCCGTTTGACTCTGATGCAGCTGGCCGTCAGCATAGGCGGCTGATCCTTTGAAGACTCTGCGTATAGATCACACGCCGCATACGCAGAGCTCCGTTTTCCCATCCTACCGCAGAGCGGCATTCATCCCATCCCGGATCCCATACGAAAGGAAACAACGACATGGATATAAACGACGTGAAATCCCCCCGCGAGGGCGGAGAGGGCGAGGGCAACAAGCCCCGTGAGGGCAAGCGCCCCCGCGGCAACAGCCACCACGGTCATAACCGTAACCGCAACCGCGGCAAGGGCAATCGCCCTCAGAATCAACCCGAAGGCGAGGCCAAATCTCCCGAGACTGCCCAGGGCGGAAGCAACCAGCCTAAGGAGGGTCAAAAGAAGTCTCAGAGCGGGAACAACCGTCCCGGTGAAAAGCGGGGAGACAACCGCGACCGCGAGGATAAGGACAAGCGCGGGGCTCAGTCTCCGCGGCAAGCTCCCGAAGCGCCCCCCGCTCCCGAGCAACGCCGTCAGCCCCCCGCCACAGGCCGTCCCCAGCGCAACATCCGCCGCGCCCCCGTCCAGGCAGACCTGCCCGACATGGAGAATCTGCTCATTGAGGACGGCATGAATTCTGCCGCAACCCCCGTTTTGGGCTCTGATGACGCCCCCGATGCCAATGAAGTAGCCCGTATTCTGGATCGGGATATTTTCTCCCGTCAAGAGGATTCCATTCCCGACGTGCTTCCCGAAGGCAAGCTGGTCATCGCCGGCATCCGCTTCCGTACCGGCGGAAAGACCTACTTCTTCGACCCCGGAAGCCTGCTCTGTAAGGCCGGCCAGTACGCCGTCGTGGAGACCGCCCGCGGTCTGGAATTCGGTGAGATCTGTATCGGCAACCGTATGGTGGACGAGTCTATGGTCGTCCCTCCTCTGCGACCCGTGATCCGCATCGCCACCGAG
The DNA here is from genome assembly GCA_017420845.1 of Clostridia bacterium. Classification (GTDB taxonomy): domain Bacteria; phylum Bacillota; class Clostridia; order Oscillospirales; family CAG-272; genus CAMEON01. Next base: position 706 of record JAFQOC010000338.1, on the reverse strand, counting down.
TCTGACATCGCTCACAACAAGGAGAACCACGAGCGGGAGGACTCCGCCTTCCGTATCGGCGTAGAAAAGATCCGCGAGCACAAGCTGGACATGAAGCTGGTGTCGGTGCAGTACACCTTCGACAACTCCAAGCTTCTGTTCTACTTCACCTCCGCGGGCCGAGTAGACTTCCGTGAGCTGGTCAAGGATCTGGCGGGAGTCTTCCACATCCGCATTGAGCTGCGCCAGATCGGTATCCGTGACGAGGCCCGTATGATCGGTGGTCTGGGTGCTTGCGGCCGTCCCCTGTGCTGTACCACCTTCCTGTCTGATTTTGGCCAGGTCTCCATGAAAATGGCCAAGGAGCAGAATCTCTCCCTGAACTCCACCAAAATATCCGGCTGCTGCGGCCGACTCATGTGCTGTTTGCGCTATGAGTACGAAACCTACGCCGAGGAGACCCAGAAGACCCCCGCTCCCGGTACCTTTGTCAACACCCCCGACGGTCCCGGCGTCGTCACCGAGATCTTCCCCCTTCAGGCAGAGGTCAAGGTCAGCCTGAGAGGCCAGCAGGACCAAGCCCCCAAGCGCTACAAGCGTGAGCTTGTGGAGGTCCAGCCCCGCGTGACCCGTCCGGATCCCCGCCCCGCGGAGCAGCCCGAGGGCGAGCCCGATACCGACGAGTGAGTCCCTGCCCCCCATTCCAGAGAAATATGGGTGAGATTCA
>JAFQOC010000037.1 GCA_017420845.1 Clostridia bacterium | reverse complement strand
GATGACCCCATCCTCCCCCGAAAGGAGACGAATTACTATGAAAAAACAGACGACTCTTCGTGTTCTGTGCCGTATCATGGCCGCTCTCATGCTGTTCTCTGCTCTGGCCATCCCCGTCGCGGCGCTGACCGCTCATGCTGAGGAGGCCGCCGACGCCGAGTACGAGGCCAAGAAGCAGGCATACCGCGAGAAGATCATGGCCGACGACGTTACCACCGACGATCTGCTCATTGGCTCTTGGGTGACCTTCTACTCCTTTGAGACCGACAGCTACGAGTACCAGCTGGATCAGATGGCCGCCGCAGGCCTCAACTTCAATATGTTCCCCCGGGATTTCGGCTCGGGCGCCATGTATGACGCCGAGTACTGGAACAACGTCGAGGAGCAGTACGCCAAGCGCAACATGATCTACCAGATGAACGGTAGCATGGCTGAGAAGAATATCGCCATCGGCGTGGAATTCGCCGCGGGTAAAGAGCATTGCGTGGGCTACCACGTGGTGGACGAGCCTACCGCCGACAAGTTTCCCGAGATCGCCCGCTTGGTGAAGCTCTACCGCGAGGCGGATCAGACCCGCTATCCCATGGTCAACCTCTTCCCCAGCTACGCCCCCGAGTGGGCCCTGGGCGGTACTTATGAGGAGCACGTTACCAACTTCGTCCAGACCATCGGGCCCGAGAACATCGAGTATCTGTCCCACGACTACTACCCCTTCCGCGACGGCGGGGTGGTGCTGACCGACATTTTCGCCGATATGGAGGTGCTCCGCAAGGTGGCCTACGAGAACGGCAAGCTCAAGACCCACGCCTTCCCCCAGTCCACCGCCTGGAACGGTACCCGTATGCCTACCGTGAATGAGATGCGCTGGAACGTCTACGGCTACCTGGCCTACGGCTTCAAGGCTCTCTCCTGGTTCAACCTGGTTTGCCCCGGCTCCTCCGACACCGAGGGCGAGGGCTTCCGCGACTCCCTCATCTACCGTGACGGCACCATCCGCGATCCCGAGCTCTTCGCCGCCTTCAGCGAGCTGAACTGGGAGGTTCGCGGCCTGTCCTCCATTCTCATGAATCAGGACGTGGTCCACGCATACCATTCCCGTCCTGCCGCAGGAGTGGAGACCCTTCCCGAGGACTACTTCATCCAGCCTACCACCCAGCGCTTTGAGTTTATCATCAGCGTCATGGAGCCCAAGGAGGGCGAGGACCGCTATATCATGCTCTTCAATAAGAACACCAAGCGGGATACCCTGGATTGCAAGTTTAACGTGGATCTGTCGGGGGATGTGAAGTGGCTGGAGTACTTCGACCCCTTCACCGGTGAGTATATCCCCGTGGAGATCGAGGACGGCGTTATGAAGGACACCTTCCGCGCGGGCGAGGGCCGTGTCTACCGCCTCCGCACCGACGAGCCTCCCGTAGAGACCGAGGCGCCTACCGAGGTCCCCACAGAGCCCGCTACCGACGCGCCTACCGAGGCCGCTACGACTCCCGTGACCGAGCCCGCTGTCACCGAGGAGTCCACCACTGCGGATGTGACCGATGCCACCGAACAGAGCGGCTGTCAGTCGTTCCTGGGCGGCTCCGCTGTCCTGCTGATGCTGGCCGGCGCGGCTGTGGCTATGCTTCAAAAGCGTAAGAAAGAATGATTCCATAACAGAGGGGGAGCACCGCGGTATTTGCGACGCTCCCCCATTTTACGCCATCCGTTAAGCACGCACATGCGTGTAACAGAAAGGAGGAGCTGCCGTGAAGATTCTTTTTTTAGATATAGACGGCGTACTGAACTCTGCCCGATACGATGCCGAGCGTCGTACGCGGGCCATGGGCAACGTGGACGAAACCCGTCTGCCTCTGCTCCGCCGCATCGTGGAGGAGACGGGGGCGCTCATTGTCCTGTCCACCTCCTGGCGGGTGTACTGGGACTCCGACCCTGCCCGTTGTGCTCCCGAGTGGGTCGATATCGGCGACCTGTTTTCCGCCTACGGTTTGGAGATCTACGACAAAACTCCCTCCTACCCCGGCAACAATCGGGACTGTGAAGTGCGGGACTGGTTGATCGACCACAAGGAGGCGGTGAAGAGCTTTGTCATTCTGGATGACATGTCCTTCGGATGGGGCGATCTGGCCGACCGTCTGGTCCGCACGAGCTACCACCGAGGCCGAGGACTGGGCGAGGAGCACGTGGAGAGGGCCATACGGCTTTTGATGACTCCCCTCGGTGATTGAGCCGAGGGGCCTCTGTGACGCCAATACCCCGGGCCAACGGTCGGAGAAAGCTCCGGCCGTTGGCTGTGCTTTTGAGGTGGGCGGAACGATAAACCTCCATTTGAAACACCGACTGCATAGTGACAAAAACACTTGCATTTTGGTTGGATCTATGTTATAATGAACGAAAAGATCCATACTCCGGAGGTCCTCCATGCGTTCCATGTCGCTCATGTCTCTTTTCGCCTATCTCCTGATGGGTATTTTGCTCTTTTATGCCGCCGCCAAGACAGCGGAGCGGAGCAAACGGCGGCTATGGCGGGCTAACGGGATACTTCTTTTGGCCGGTGCCGTTCTGTGTGCCATCAATGCTGTCGTTTTGTCGGAGCGGCTGGTGGGGCTCGGGTTATTCACGCCCATCGGATTGTTTCTGGTGATCCTCGGCGCGGATGGGGTACGGGACTTTCGTCGCTGCCGTCAGCCTGTGGAGGCGCAGTGCATCGGCTCTCAAGGTCAGCGCCATAAAGGGGTCACCACCATCCGTCCGAGGTTCCGCTACCGTCATGAGGGCCGTACGCTGGAGGGCCTGGGACTCAACGCCTACTCGGAGTCCGCTTTTGACCGTATGTTGGACGAGGACGGGCCTCTTACCGTTCACATCGACCCCGACCGTCCCTTGATCTGTGTTCATAAGCCCAGCTATCGCCGGGGAGGCACGGTCTTTCTGATCATTACGGGATTGTTTTTCCTGCTCTCTGCGGCGGCGTTCCTGATCCTTGGCTAATTGGTCACACGGCTAAAAAAACTTGTCACATAAAGGAGTCAACACCATGTCCGAATTCCTCGATACCCTGCGGGGCATATCCCCCATCCTCGTCTGCCTTTTGGTCTGTGCCGCCAAGGTCATTGAGATCACCATCCAATCCCTCAAGACCTGCATGATGGTCAAGGGTCAGCGCCTCAAGGCTGCCGGCCTCGGCTTTATCGAATGCACCATCTGGGGTCTGGTCATTTCCACCCTCATCGGTACTCTGGGTGACAACATCCTGCTCCTGGCGTTTTACTGCGTGGGGTACGCCACGGGTCTGTACCTGGGCTCCACCCTGGAGAGCAAGATCGCCCTGGGCACCTCCAACCTGGAGCTCATCGCCTCGGACGACAGCACCGCCAAAATCACCGCCTACCTCAAGGAAAACGGTATGGGCTACACCGTCTTTGAGGGCCGTGGCTCCCAGGAAAAGATGAACATGATCTTCGTGGTCCTCCCCCGTAAGGAGACACCCAAGACCCTCCGTGAGATCCGCAAGGCCTGCGACGGCAAGGTATTCGTGGCCGTGTCCGAGGTCAGCAAGTACGCCGGCGGCTACGGTATGGTCAAGTAACGCATATCCAACCCGAAAATTTTCCCATAAGGAGGAGTGAGCCCTATGGCCACCAAAATGTACAACAAGCTGGTGCGTGACCGCATTCCCGAGATCATTTCCGCGAGGGGGGCCGTCTGCGAGACCGAGATCCTCTCCGACGCCGCGTATCTTTCCATGCTGGATGCCAAGCTGGAGGAGGAGCTGGCCGAATACAAGAAGGATCAGAATTTGGAGGAGCTGGCCGATCTTCTGGAGGTCATCTATGCCTGCGCCGCCGCAAGGGGGTATAGTGTTTCCGAGCTGGAGGCACTTCGGGCGAGGAAGGCGGCCGAGCGGGGCGGTTTTGCGGATCGGATCCTTTTGAAGTCCGTGACCGAGGAGGACTGACCCGTGAGGCTTGAGTTGTTCGTTCTCCCTTCGGTCATGCGGAAGGACTTCATGGATGCCTTCGTTCTGAGCAAAGAGGATCTGCTCACGGTACATCCCACCCTTGGGGAGGAGCTGGAAGCTCATGGATTGGATTTTCATGAGTGGTACGACGAGTCCTACCTGTGGGATAAAATGTCCCCCGACCTGCCCGAGGTGGATTTCGCCGCCGCCCTGTCCCTTCTGCGGAAGCGGGAGGGTACTGTCCTGTTCATGTCTGAGTCCGAGTCCTCCCACAAGCCCTGCTCCCTGACCTACCGCGGCCGTCAGGTCTGCGATTTCGTGGCCATGGCTGACCCGAAGGAGCTGGCTGACCGCATCGAGTACGAGTGGTTCGAGTCCGCCCGCCTGTTTTGGGAAGAAAACCGCTGTATGGCGGACGCCATCCTCCCCGACGATTTGTACGTCTTCGATACCACCCTGGATTGGGTCATCGTCTTCACCCATGAGTCCGACCCCGCCTTGGACGGCACGCGAAAGGGGGCGGAGTCGCGGCTCTGTCTGGCCTTTGAGTAGCCCCGGTTCCTTGAGACCGTCTCCCCGTGAGGCGGTCTTTTTTTGATTTCTCATAAAAAAGCCGTTTTTTTCTGAAAAGTCGTCATTCGTCTTGCAAAAAACGCCCATTCGTGCTATAATAAAGCATAATCTGCCGTTCCTTTTGCGGGGAAAGGCACACATAGGAGGCAACGCGTATGCAATTCAACGTCAACCATCCCATCCTATACGTCCTGGTGGGCGCTATTATCGCCCTGGTCGTAGCCCAGTCGGTGTTCTTTCTGGCCCGTGCCGTCAAACGGGCAAAGGAGCTGGGACTCTCTAAGGCAACCGTGAAAAAGACCATTACCTCGGCGGCGGTCTTCACCATCGCCCCCGCCGTAGCCGTGCTGGTGGGCGTGGTGGCTCTGTCCAAGTCCCTGGGTGTGGCCCTGCCCTGGCTCCGCCTGTCTGTCATCGGCTCCATCACCTACGAGACCGTAGCCGCGGGCAACGCCCTTGAAGCCGCCGGCTCAAGCGCGGGTGCCACCGTGACCGACCCCGCCATCTACATCACCATCGCCTGGGTCATGACCGTGGGCATCGCCGCGGGTCTGATCCTTGTGCCCTTCGTCACAAAAAAGCTGCAGACCAGCATGGGCAAGATCGGCATGAAGGACAAGAAGTGGGGCGAGATCTTCAACAACGCCATGTTCTTGGGTATGATCTCGGCTTTCCTGGGCTACGTTTTCTGTGACGTGGGTCTGGTCTTCAAGGGGGATCTGAGCGGACTTATCCCCGTTTGCGTCATGGCCGTGGCCGCCGTGGTCATGGCGGTCTGCGGACTCATTGCCACCAAGGCCAAGATCCGCTGGATGACTGACTACGCTCTGCCCATGAGTCTCATCGCGGGTATGGCCTCCGCCATTCCCCTGACCGCTCTGCTTGGAGGTGCTTGATATGAAAAAGAATCTGACATATATGGATAGCGTCCACTACTACGGACGCCTCTGGGGCATTATTGTTGCCGTTGTTCTGATAGCTTTCCCCGTGATTCTGTCTCTGATCTTCAAGACTGCCCCCGACCTC
>JAFQOC010000337.1 GCA_017420845.1 Clostridia bacterium | reverse complement strand
CAGGCGGTTCGGGGTTATCGGTGCAGGCGGTGATGCTGCCGATCAGTAGGAGAGCCGCGAGGATAAGAGATAGCTTTTTCATATGTTTACTCCTTTATTCTTCATTAGGGACAGGATGGCCATTCTCGTCGTAGTGCCACTCGCCTTGATAATAAACCATAACTTTCACATAGATTTCACTTTCATTACTTTGTTGCAAGTACCCAGTCACGTAATCGGCTGCTTGACTTTCAGAAGCGGAAACATACAGACAACGCGATGATAATGTACTGTAATATACGGCTACTTGCTTTTTATCCTTGGGCTGTGCGATCGCATGAAAATTATACATAAGCCAGCTTGACCAATGATCGAAGTTTCCGGCGGGATCATATACCGGGCGGTCTGTAGGCAAGTCTCCCCGAGCAACGATCCACTCCAAATTCGGACAATTCGCAAAGGCTGACTCCCACTGTTCGGTGTCTATCAGCTCACTTGACAGGCTTACTCCTTTCAGGCTTTGGCATTCACTGAATGTACCTGCCGGGATGCTCGTAATATGATCGGGTATATGCACGTATTCCACTAATACTCCATCAATATAGAAATTTACTGCGAAACGGAACATGGGAGATGTATAACTTTCGTTCTGAACCAACGAAAAAAACTGCTCCATGGTTCCGTCAAAATACATATGATGAATCCATCCCTCGGGACGAATCTCACCGTGCTCGTGTCCCTCAGGAATGACCTCCCCCAAGCCCTTCATATACATCACATCCGATTCATTCCGAAAGCTCTCGCCCGAAATGCTTTGAATGGATGAAGGAATGTGGATGGTCTTCAAGGAATTCGTCCCGCGAAAGGCTCCATTTTTTATAGTTTCCAAGCCGTCGGGCAAATGGATCTCATACAGACTTTCACAGCCACGAAAAGCATCCTGACCTATGGTCTTGATCGTTGAAGGTAATACGACCTTTTGAAGGCTCGTACAGTAATAGGCAAAGAAGGATGGAATTTCGGTGATGCCCTCGGGAATGGAAAGTTCAACCAAAGCAGTACATTCATCAAACGCTTGCTGTCCCATGCGTTTCAGCGTCAAGGGCAACTGTATATTTCGTAAACCATGACATTTGAAAAAGGCCGAATCTTCAATGGACTCAATTCCTTCGGGGAGAACAATACTCGTTACAGTGGTATTGGAATCGTAGGTCTGTGTCGCACTGTTGTAAGAAACGAAAGCGGTGCTTCCGATCGCCTTCACAGGCTTTCCCTCATATTCGGCGGGGATCACCAGTTTCGCATCGGTGCATGTGCCCATACCCACGACGGTGTAGTAGTTTCCCGTCAGCTTATATTCCAAGCCCTCGCTAGGCTGAGTTCCATAATCGGCGGGCTCAATAGGGGGATGGGTCACGGGGGTGTCAGGGACTTGGACGAGGTCGGCTACGCTGGGGTAGGCTTTATTGGAGGCATTATCTTCCGGGGGTAATACTGTTTCGGTGTTAGTCGGTGCTTCGGCGGCCACGGTGGTATCGGCAGGCTGTGAGGGCTTGCTGGTGCAGGCTGTCATAGTGCTTATGAGCAGAAGGGCGGAGAGAATGAGCGATAGTTTTTTCATAAGAGTACTCCTTTATTTTTCATTGGGAACAGGATGACCATTCTCATCGTAGTGCCACTCGCCTGCATAATGAGCTTCTACGGAGACCTCGTAATAGTCCTGTGAAGCGCGTAAGTATTCTTCCATGTAATCCTTGGCCTCCTCATTGGTAGCGGTAAGATAGAAATGACGATTTTGAACTGTAGACAGTAAATACGGCTCGTCCCCCATCGGATTCTTGATTTCGGATCGGCAATAAAAATTTCTGTTCAGCCAATTGATCACCACATCATCATAATCATTAGCAGCATCCTGCTCATCAATATAGTCTGCGGGAATGGGCGACTCGATCACAACCCATTCCAGATTGGGGCAATTCATGAACAGAAAGCTCTTCCATGCAGTCCATTCGGCCTCTTGATCGGCAACACCCGCAGTACAAAATGTATCGGGGAGGATCACACCTTTCAAGCTCTGACAGCCAACAAAGGCAGCCGTGGGCAGGTCAGTAATCCCGTCCGGCAAGGTCAGATATTCAACCAATTCGCCGTCGATATAGAAATTCACGGCATAGGGCAGAAAGCTTCCTCCCAAGCTGGCTGATCTTTCGTTTCGGTATTCGACCAGGTCCAGATATTCCTCCAGCGTTCCGTCAAAGTACAGATGATGAATGAAGCCGTTGGGGTAGATGTCTCCCTCGGAATATCCTTGCTCCCGAAATCCCGCCGGGCTGTCATGACCAAAGTTTTTTTGGCACTCCACGTCCAAATCGGATCGCAAGGATGTACCGTTTATATCACGGATGGTTGCGGGAAGATGAATGGTCTTTAAGGAAAAGCAAGCACGGAAAGCCTCTCCGCCGATGGCTGTCAGTCCAACGGGAAGATTGATCTCATACAGACTGCCGCAATAGGAAAAGGCATCCTGACCAATGCTTTTTAGGGTAGAGGGGAGCGTAACCCTTTGCAGGCTTCTGCATTCGGTGGCAAAATGATGCCCTAATTGCGTGATTCCCTCGGGGATGGTCAATTCCACAAGGCTTGAACACCCGTTGAAAACTCCGCCATCGATTTTCTTCAAGGTATCGGGCAATTGAATGTTCCGCATATTCATACACCGAAAAAAAGCAGAGCTGCCAACGGATTCGATGCCCTCTGACACCACCACGCTGGTAATGGTATCATAACCGAAATAGGCCCGCTTTTCTTCATCGTACACCGCAAAAGCATAATCACCAATGGCCTTCACAGGCTTTCCTTCATATTCGGCGGGGATCACCAGTTTTGCATCGGTACAGGTGCCCATGCCCACAACGGTGTAGTAATTTCCCGTTAGTGTGTATTCCAAGCCCTCGCTGGGCTGGGTTCCATAATCGGCAGGGTCGATGGGGGGATGTGTCACGGGAGTATCCGGGACTTGAACAAGATCGGCTATGCTGTCGCGGAGCTTATTTGCGGATGGTGTTTCAGGATTTTCGCCTTGGGTTGTTGTTTCATCCGTATCCGATGGGGATTCGGTACTTATATCGGTATCGGTTGAGGAAACAGTCTCACGGGTACAGGCCGCCATGCTACCTGTGAGTATGAGGGCGGCAAGGATCAAAGATAATTTCTTCATGAATATCTCCTTACGTTGCTTCAAATTGGGTGTCGGAATTTTCTTCAAAATACCAGTTATTGTCACGTATAATCACCCTGCGGCCGTCCGTGAGAAGGATCCATTCCCACTTGTAGTCGGGGTGAGGACAGACCTCGATCACGGGGTACCAGCCATCGAGGCAGAGGAAATAGCTTTTTTCGGTACCATACATAGTAAGCAGGTATGCGGGATTTTCAAGATCATAGCCCACCGAGGAAAACTTGTAGCCGGTGATCCGCCCGTCCGAAAGGACAGCATTGAACAGAGAGGCGCGGGTGAGAATCATGCGCTCCTGCACGGTAAGCTCGTCGAACAGCCCCTCGGTTGCTTCTTCGGCGCGGGTGGCGTAGAGATCAAAGAGCCGTGCGGCGTACTCGTCGGTCATACCGTCCTCACGGGTGTAGGTACGGCTGCCCAGAAACACACAGCGGCGAAGCATTAACTCATAGCGCAATTGCCCCACTTTATTTTCAGCCTTGAACAGCGGGCGGGTATCCACGTAAATGCTCCCCACACCCGTAACGTTACCATCCTTGTTGCGCACCACGTAGTTGAGCTGGTCGGGCTTGTCATAGTCCTTGTCTTTGACGTAGAACTGCCAGACTACTTTCGCATCCCCCGCTACAGTTAATGGTGTACCGGCCAGAGCATCCGAGTAAACATAGTATTGCAGGAAGGGCTCAACAATGTGACAATATTCGTCCTGGGTGTCGGCCAACCGTCCCACGTGGGCAAAGCAGTAGCGGTCACGCCCTGTGTGAGGACACTCCATCACCTCCTGAACGGCACCTCTACCGGGGTAAATGGTCACAGTCTCGTCGGGCGAGGCGTGGAAGCTGATGATCTGGGCAGGCAGGTCGAAGATGTTCTCCATCATCTCGGCGGAAGCCAAAGTATCGTCCTTAGTTTCCTGTATGCCGAGAGTAATAAGGGAATGGCTTTCCTCGCCAAGGGCAAGAAGCTGACTATCCGAAAGCTCCGAATGCGGCGGGGTTTCTTGTTGCGTTTCTGTCTCGCCGGGTCTATCACCCGTCACCATGGACAATCCTACCACGCCCATAACCACAAGACTTGCGCACAGCAAGGTCAGGCAGGCGCACAATAGCACCACACGGCGAAATCTTTCAGTTCGTCTATTGACGGTCGGACGCATCATTTCTTCACGGTTGCGCAAAGCATCCTCCAAAAGCCTTTCATCAAGACCGCTCAATATCTCGTATTTCTTTTCATGCTTCATACGTAAATTCCCTCCTTCTTCAAATACTCTCGCAATTCATCCCGCATACGGGACAGCTCACGGTTTACGGTAGATTCGCTGATCTTCATCATGCCCGCAATGCGTTTCACGGTGTCCGAGCAGTAGTAGCGGTAAATAAATATATTGCGCGCACGCTCGGTTTGCGTGTAGAGATAGCCACTGATGGCATCGGATATTTGCTTCGATTCACCGCCTGTCGGGTCATCCGAGTCGCTCCCCAATACGGTGTCCAGTTCTGCTAGAGAGACCATCATGCTTGGCGGAATGTGACGTGAGCGGGTACGGCTCTTGTAAGTGTTAATGGCATTTCCACGCACGATCTTGGTCAAAAAGGCTAATAGACAATCGGGGCGTGCCGGTGGGATGCTCTTCCAAGCATCCAAATATGTGTCATTCACCGTCTCCTCGGTATCGCACTCGTCGTGAAGCAGATTATAAGCGATGCTATAGAGACAACGGCCGTAAACTTCGGCAGTCAACGCGATAGCCTGCTCGTCGCGTTTCCAATATAGGCTTATTATTTTCTCATCCGTCTGCTTGGATTGGCCTTTTCGCTTATTGAACCGCCCCATGCGCTCACCTCCTTTTTCGCTTGTTTTTTGTCCTACTTACTATGTCCACGCTTTTTTCGGTTTTGTGTCATTTTTGTGAAAATATTTTCTCATTTTTTATTGTAACATAATGCAAGAAACAAAAAAATATCCCATTGGCACGATTTCACCGGGAGCGTAAAAAAAGAACAGCCAATTTCTGACTGTTCTTCCATATTCAATGACTATTTCACCGCATAGCACCCGGGATCACCCGCAGCGACCATAGCCAGCCTCGCAAAGGCATCCTTACGCCCCTTCACGGTACTCTTTCGAAAATCCGCAGGAGCCTCGCCGGTCTCCCGCTTAAAGAAACGGTAGAAATGCTGTTCGGTGCTGAACCCGAGGCGAAAGGCAATCTCCGAGAGCTTCAGACCCGTAAAGGCCAGATAGCTTTGTGCGCGTTCTACGCGGGCTTGCTTGATGAAATCGTGGTAGGAAAGTCCACTGTATCGGCGGAAGATGACTTGGAGCTT
>JAFQOC010000336.1 GCA_017420845.1 Clostridia bacterium | reverse complement strand
TGGAGTTTGTCCGCTTCCAGAGCGAGCACTACCCCGACGACAACCACGCCTCTCTGGTGGACGCCATGCGTACCCTGAACATCGGCTGGGACGGTATCCCCCACTCCTCCATCGCCGACACCATCGCCTGCATGAAGGTCTGGGAGGCTCTGTTCCCCAACTACTATACCACCCCCATGCCCAAGCTTCCCGATTACAGCGCCATGACCCCTGCTGCCGCCCCCGCCTTCAACGAGGCGACGGGTCAGTTCGTTCACCCTACCGCTGACAGCACCCATGAGGCCGCCCCCGCCGAGGACAGCGATTCCGACGGCGAGGCCGAGACCTCGGTAAAGGAGGATAGCTATGTCTGATCTGTTCGGTCTGGAAAAGCCCCACAAAATTTCTGACGGAGACGACGTCTCCCATCTGATCACGGTGTACGACGTGGCGGTGCTGGGCATCGTCCGCGGTATGCTGGAGGATGAGAATATTCCTTACCTCGTCCGTGAGCGTGGCACCGGCTCGGCCATGCGGATCCTGACGGGCTTCTCCCTCTACGGCACCGACATCTACGTGCCTACCGAGGCCTACGAGACCGCCAAGGCATTGGTGGCAGGCCTGGAGGACGCCGAGATCACCTTCGTAGATGACGAGGGCAACGAGATCTCGGTGGAGGACGCCGCCGAGGATGCCGCCGAAGACGGCACCGAGGACGGCACCGAGGCGGAGGATTGAGCATGAGCTTTGACCGAAATGAGATTGATCTTCTGATCACGGTGTACGACGAGGCCATGCTGGGCATCGTACGCAGTCTTCTGGAAGAAGAAAATATCCCCTACCACGTGCAAGAACGCAACGGAAGCGCCCTCGGCATGATCACGGGCTTTTCCATGTACGGCGCGGACGTGTATGTTCCCGTCCCCTATATGGAAGTGGCCAAAAGCGTGGTTGCCGGTCTGGAGGACGCCGAGATCACCTTCGTAGATGACGAGGGCAACGAGATCTCGGTGGAGGACGCCGCCGAAGAGGCTTCCGAGGAGGAAGATTGAATATGAAGGAAATTTTACTGCTCAAATACGGCGAGATCGTCCTCAAGGGCGCCAACAAGCGCTACTTCGAGGATATGCTCCTCCGCCAGCTCCGCCACAAGGCCAAGCCCCACGGCGATTTTGAGATCTACCGCTCCCAGAGCACCATCTACGTAGAACCCAAGGATGACTTTTGCGACATGGACGGCATGATGGCCGCCGCGAGCAAGGTCTTCGGCATCGTGGCCATCTGCCGCGCCGCCGTCTGCGAGAAGAACATGGAGAGCATCCTCGCCACCGTCAAGGAGTACATTCCCCCCCATCTGGCGGGGAAGAAGACCTTCAAGGTGGAGTCCAAGCGCTCCGACAAGGCCTTCCCCCTGGATTCCATCGAGATCTCCAAGGCCGCGGGCGGCGCCCTTCTGTCGGCCTGCCCCTACATGAAGGTGGACGTCCATAACCCCGACGTCACGGTGCGGGTGGAGGTGCGGGAATACGCCGCCTACGTCCATCCCGGCCCCGTCAAGGGCGCGGGCGGTATGCCTGTCGGCTCCAATGGCCGCGGCCTGCTGCTCCTCTCGGGGGGTATCGATTCCCCCGTGGCGGGCTACATGATGGCCAAGCGCGGCATGACCATGGAGGCCATCCACTTCGAGTCCTTCCCCTACACCAGCGAGATGGCCCGCGATAAGGTCCTCCGCCTGGCGCAGATCGTCTCCGAGTATAACAATGACGAGATGATCGTCCACGTGGTGTCCCTGACCAAGGTTCAGGAGGAGCTGGTCAAGCACTGCGACGAGGACTACTTCACCCTTCTCCTCCGCCGCTACATGATGGCCATTGCCGACCGCGTGGCATCGAAATTCTACTGCGGCGCCCTGGTCACGGGTGAATCCCTGGGTCAGGTGGCCTCCCAGACCACCGAGGCTATTGGCGTCACCGACCCCGTGGCCGCCCACCCCGTCTTCCGTCCCTGCATTGGCCTGGACAAGGAGGATATCGTGGTCACCGCCCGTAAGATCGGCACCTTCGAGACCTCCATCGAGCCCTATGAGGACTGCTGTACCGTCTTCACCCCCCGCCACCCCCGCACCCGACCCGACCTGAAAAAGGTGCTGGCCCAGGAGCAGAAGCTCCCCTTCGACGAGCTGGTGGAGGAGGCCCTGGCGAATATGTACCGCGTGGACGTGACCCCCGAGGGGTATGAGGTGAGACAATGAATCCTGTGTTTTTCAAGTGTATTCTGCTCTCGCTGATCCTGCTGGAGTACGCGTGGTCTCTGACTCACTACCTCCTGTCGGCATCCCAGCGCAAAAAGCCCCTCCCCGCCTGTGTGCAGGGCATCTATGACACCGAGCAGTACGACCGCTGGGTGGCCTACACCAAGGAAAAGAAGCGCATGGGCTTCTACCACAACATCTTCATGACCCTGTTCACCCTGGCGGTCTTTGCCTTCGATCTCTTCGCTTGGGTGTATAACGCCATCGGCGTCACGGGAACGTGGGGCGCGGTGATCCTCATGCTGGTGTTCTCGGTCGTCTCCCACCTTTTGGAAATTCCCACCAACTACTACTTCACCTTCGTGATCGAGGAAAAGTACGGCTTCAACAAATCCACCAAAAAGACCTTCTGGCTGGATCAGGTCAAGAATCTGATCCTGAACGCCGCCCTCAATACCGCCCTCATGATGCTGGCCTATACGCTTCAGAATCTCATGGGTATGTGGATGGCCTTGGGGCTGTTCGCGGTCCTTATGCTCTTCATGGTGGTCACCTCCTTCTTCTCCCTCTTCTTCCAAAAGCTGTTCTACAAGTTCACCCCCCTGCCCGAGGGAGAGCTCCGCGACCGCCTCATGGGGCTGTTCACCGC
>JAFQOC010000335.1 GCA_017420845.1 Clostridia bacterium | reverse complement strand
TCATCCGCTCCACGAAGGCCTCCTCGCTGCCCGCGATATGCTCGGCCAGGGCCACAGCGGCGTCGTTGGTCGAGGCAATGACCACGCTTTTGACCAGATTCCGCAGGCTCATGACCTCCCCTTCCTTCAAAAAGATCTGGGAACCTCCCATGGAGGAGGCACGGGCCGAGGCAACGACCTTGTCCTCCCACCCTACGGCCCCGCCCTCCAGGGCCTCCATGACCAGAAGCAGGGTCATGATCTTGGTCACAGAAGCGGGAGGCATGGCAACGTCGGGCTCCATCTCCCACAGGATCTGCCCCGTGGAGGCCTCCATGAGGACGGCGCTCCTGCAGGCCTCCTCCACCGTCGGCAGACTGATGCTTGAAGCAGCCTCCGAAGGAGCTCGGGTCAAAGCCGAGGCGGCGGTGGTGAACAGCCCCCGGAGCAGACATACGGTTAACAGTAAGGCCGTAATACGGCCAACGGATCGTTTCATGACGGATCCCCCTTTTTGATGCTGCCCCATTCTATGCGGCAGAGCGGGGGGATATACCGAAAGTATGTACTGTTTTTCATGCACGATCACCGTGAAATACCCTTTGGTCAAGGATACGGAATCAGATAGCCTTAGGCGGGGCGATCCCAACCCTGTGGCACTGTGTATTTTGAAGCATTATTCGGAAAACAGTCCTTCCGGCAGATGGGAGGACCATGCGGGATGATCCGGTACACCCAGAGCGTGAGTGATGATGGCGGGAAAGTCCTTGACCTGCATATACTGCAGGGTCGTATGGTTGACGGTCTTTCCCATAATAGCTGCAAAGACCCACTTCTCCTCGTCGGTGTCGGTGCCGTGACCTCTTTCAAATCCGCCGTGATCGGCCGTAATCATAAACAGCGTATCCTCAGAGATCCCCGCCTCAACGCAAGCGTTATAGATGCGCTCGGCGTATGCGTCACAGATATTGAGCTGATCCAGGTGTTGCTCCGATCCGTAGCCGTGGCAATGCCCCGCACCGTCCACCGAATCGAACTGAATGAACAGAAACGTGGGCTTTTCGTTCTTCACGTACTCGCAGATGCGGTCGCAGAGAGACTCGTCGTCTCCCGTCTGCTTGGTGACCCCGATGCCGTTCTCGATCATGCCGTAGTTGATGGGATTCCAGTTGGAGAAGGAGCCGAGAGTGGCCTCGGGCATGGCGTCGCGGATCATGCGGAAGACGGTAGGATGCTCGTCGGTGGCGCAGGGTGCCTTGGCGGACGAGATCTTATCGTTGTGCAATCCGTGGATGCGGCAGGAAACACCCATGAGCATGGAACCCCAGCACTGGGCGGAGTCCGAGGGGATGGAGGTCAAGCACATATCGGTCCCCGCGCCCTCTGCCATAGTGCGGCGGATCATGGGGGCGGTGGTGTTCCGGTAGAAGTTCCCCGCTCCGTCAATACCGACGAGGATCACGTGTTTGTAGTTGTTCATAATGAGATCTCCTTATCACGCAATGAAATGCAGCTATTCAGCTTTTGCATAGCGGTTTATGGGAATAAGCCGCCATGCAAAAGGCCAATAACTTCAAAAAGGCTCGCGCCTACGGAATCCCTGTCCGCGGGCACGAGCCTCCGGAGATGCGCACCGTCAAGAGGATGACGGTACGCAAAGCGTATGATACGTTAGTCCTTCTTCAGAGCGACGAAGGCAGCACCGGCAGCCAGAAGGGCCACGGCGCCAAAGCCGATGACGGAGCCACAGCCACCCTTATCCTCGGGGTCAGTCTCGGGAGCCTCGGTTGCGGGAGCATCGGTGGGAGCCTCGGTTGCGGGAGCATCGGTAGGAGCCTCGGTAGGTTCCTCGGTGGGAGCCTCAGTCTCAATCTCGGCACCGGCGTAAGCGTAAGCGGAAGCCTGATCAGGGAACAGAGCGATCTCCTCGATGTAAACCACTGCGTCAGGAGCGGGGTTCACGATCTCGAAGGCGAACTGGTTGATCAGACCGGTCCACTGCTCCTCCATGTCGAAGAGCATGTACTCGGACTCGCCGTTACAGGTGGGGAAGTTGTCGGCCATCAGGTTGCCGGATGCATCATAGGTAGAATGATGCTCACCGGCCAGACCCCAGATCATAAGATCCTCGATCTCGCCGACGACCTTCAGGCGGACAGCGATGTACTTGACGTCGTCAGCGTTCAGGTTCTCAAGACCGGCGCGGCGGATGAACTTTGCGTAGTTGACGTAGAGTCTGGGATTACCGGTGATGGTGCCGTCATCGTTGGTGGTGGGCATGAGCTTGGCACCCATGTGATCCTCACCGTAGAAGTGCAGGTTGTGCAGGTTGGTGCAGCCATACTCACCGATAGCGGGGATCAGATCGGTCTTCTCGGTCAGGGTGACGATGTTGTTGACGTAGGTAACGCCGTCCTCGCCGCCGATGACCTCGTCCTTATCGTCATACATCTGCTCGGG
>JAFQOC010000334.1 GCA_017420845.1 Clostridia bacterium | reverse complement strand
GGTCATCAAGCGCGCCCGCGAGGTGCTGGCCCACGTGGAGGAGTCCTCCAAGGCCGTCCGCGACGCGGTGGACGCCTCGGGAACGGGTACCAAGAAGCCCGCGGTAGATGACCGCACCGTGGACGGTGCCGCCATCACCATGGACGATATGCTGGATCAGCAGCTCATTGAGGAGCTGCGGCAGGTGGATCTCAATACCCTGTCGCCCTTTGAGTGTATGTCGCTGATGTTTGAGTGGAAGAAGAGATACAGATAAGTATTCGGGAGGTATTCATGTCCAACCGTTGGGAAATGTGGGATGACCACGAAGAGCTGATCTGGGATTGCCAAAAGCACCCCGAGGATCATACTGATTTTCTGGAAATGAGCGGATCGTATACCTCCGCTGTGATCACATACGGTATTCGTGGCGGGGAACTGTGTCTCCACCGCCACACCGTGTTCCCCATGCTCCGTATTTTCCCGAATAATACCCATGGATCCCTTCAATGCGATGTGCCGGATCATGCGATACCGAAGCTTTTTGTCAATGGAGTTTCCATGCGTGAGCATCCGGAATCCATCAGCTTGCACAATGGTTTCTTGGATATTACAAGCCGCTGTGCAGACCTGCAAGTGTGCAGAACCCTGTTTCCCAGTCCTGACAAAGCCGCGCTTTGTGAACATATCCTTGTCGTGCATACGGGAAAAGAACCCGTTACCCTGTCTGTTTCAGAGTTGGGAACAAAGGAGTTCTACCGTGTTCGAGGTCCTTACGGGATCAACATTGTGGAGCGCACGGTTTCGTGGACGTGTGATGGTGACCGTGTTGTTCTGGGATTTGATGAAGCGGCTGCCATAACCGTCAGTTATTCTGCCCGTCTGGCTCATGAGCCAACCCTTACGGTGGATGTGGGTGAAGAATGGCAGGCCCGCGCGAACCGTGTAAACGCCCTCACCACCCCCCTCACCCTCACCACCCAAAGCCCCACCCTCGACACTATGTTCCACTTCGCCAAGCTCCGCGCGGGTGAGAGCATCTTCCGCACCCGGAACGGTGACGTCCACTCCCCCGGCGGCACCTCCTACTACGCCGCCGTCTGGTGCAACGATCAAGCCGAGTACGCGGGGCCGTGGCAGGCGTGGACGGGGGACGAGCTTCAGCTGAATGCCGCCTACAACGCCTACGCATGGTACTACCCCCACATGGATAACCGCTACGAGCCCATCCCCTCCTCCATCATTGCCGAGGGGCTGGACTACTGGAACGGCGCGGGAGACAGAGGCGACGCCGCCATGTACCTCTTTGGCGCCACCCGCTACGCCCTCGTCAGCGGTCGGCTGGGGGAGGGTAATGCCCTCTGGAAGGCTATCCAATGGTGCGCTGAGTATAACCTGCGCAAAATGGATAACCCCATCCACAGGGGCTTGATCCCCTCGGACTCCGACGAGCTGGAGGGCAGGCTCCCCGCGGGGCAGATCAATCTCTCCACCAATATGCTGGCTCTGGGGGGGTTCCGCACCGCCGCGTCCCTGGCCGACGAGATGGGCGAGCCCCATCTGGCCGAGACCTACCGCAAGGCCGCCGCCACCATTGAGGCCGAGACCGAAGCCTACTTTGCGGGTGAGGTCCACGGCTTTGATACCTACAAATACTACGAAGGAAACACCACCCTCCGCTCCTGGATCTGCCTCCCCCTCTGCATGGATATCGCCACCCACGCGAAGGGTACGGCGGAGGCCATTACC
>JAFQOC010000333.1 GCA_017420845.1 Clostridia bacterium | reverse complement strand
GTTCATCCTGAGCCAGGATCAAACTCTCGAGCAAATTGTATTGAAACCTTTCGGTTAAAATCTTACTTTGTCGAGCTTGTTTGGCTCTTATACTTTGTTGAGTATGTCTTGAATCCGTGATAGATTCAAGATTTCTTTTTCAAAGAAATTTCGAGATTCTCAATCACAAGCTTTGCTTGTACTTTAATCTCCTGTTGTTCAATTGTCAATGATCCGCGCGACCTAAGCCGCTATTTCAGTGCCGTGTTTTGCACAGCCTGAGTATTATATCACATCCGTCTCGGTTTGTCAAGGGGTTTTTCAAAACTTTTTTAAGTTTTTTTCGCGCCTCTTTCTGACCGGGAGCGGAAGTGCCCGAATAGTATATCACATTCTCTCTCGTTTGTCAAGAGGTTTTTCAAAAGTTTTTTCAACTTTTTTCGTGATCCCTTTTCGCTCTGTCTCGCTCGCGGTCGCCCGCTCGCTGACAGCCCAGCTGTTTGACAGCTTGCATATTATAGCACTCCGATCCCCTTTTGTCAATAGCTTTTTGGAAAGTTTTTTTGGTTTGGAGCTTCAGGCAAGCATGCACAAATAACGGGCAAGTCGCTTGTGCAACTTGCCCAATAAACAGTTAATTTTTATCCCAACCAGGGGAATGGGGCGGATCTTGAATGCTCATTTTCCATGCTTTCAGATTTTCCAACAGACAGTCGGCGTTCTGCGCGATCACCCCCACGCGTCCCGTAGGAGGTCTGTCCACCACGAAGGTCTGGACGAACTGATCGTCTACATATAATTGAAGAACGTTCAATCTCCACAAGAAACGGAAGCTGTTCCGCTCCCCGGCCGTTATGCCGCGAACGCAGGCGGAATCCTCCCCATTCTCGTCAATGACGGTCAGATCGCACCGCGACCCGTCCCATTTCAGCTCCATGACGTTGGAATTCCGCTTGTAGGGATGCCCGATATCCAGGGTAATGGCGCGGCCTCCGTTCTCGCGGTCCTCCACCCAGAAGCCCACGCGGGCAGGCCGCCAGCAATGGGTCTTGCGCTCGGCGGTCAGGTAAGCAGGCGCGGAGGTGCAGATCAAATCCCCCTCCAGCACCAAGCCCTCAGTGGGGTCAAGGACGCGATCCAGCGCAGCCATGGCGGTGACGTCGGTGACGGTAGGCCCCGTGGGCGTCTTGGGACGGATGCGGAGCGAAGTCTCCTCCACCTCAAAGGCGGCGGGGACCCAGACTCCCTCCTCCCCCTCGTTCAGCATGGCAGGCGGGGCGTTGACCGAGCAAAGGGACCAGCTCAAGGACAGTCTCTCCCCCTTTAAGGCCTCGTTCCCTTCCCACCAGTACAGGCGGAGGTGACCGTCCTCCCCCACTCCGGCGCGACGCAGAGGGATCAACCACACGTCATCCCGTCCTCCCGCCATGACGGCGTTGGACACCAGCACGTCCTCCCCCACGCGGCAGAAGGCGGCCAGATTCTCGATGAACACCCGATCCATGCGGTCAAAGCCGCAGAGACGGAAGGCCCCAATGGCGGGGCGGTAGGGTCCGCGGACATCGTCAGCCACGAAGGTGTAGAGATTGTACCCGTAGCTCCCCGCATAGCCCACGAAGCCCCCGATGTAGTAGTATTTGTCCCCGATCTTTTCCAGACCGCCGCCCTCCAGACAGTTTATGGGTGGAATTTCACCCCACTCGATGGCGGGCGGGGGCAGGGGCGTCCATCGGATGCCGTCCGCGCTCTGCTGGAGGCCGAAGCACCCGCTCTCCCCCGCCTTGGGGGTGGCCACGATAGCGCCGTAGTAGGTCTTGTCTTCCTCATTATATAGGGCGTACATATGATCCCAGCGGCCGCCCTCGCAGTACCACCGCCC
>JAFQOC010000332.1 GCA_017420845.1 Clostridia bacterium | reverse complement strand
CCTGTGTAGGTTCTGGGGGCTTCGCCCCCAGAACCCCCTTGCATGGTCGCAACCCAACGCACCGATAAACTGCAATTTGAAGAACGTCAGATTGCTTGTCAAACGATTCAGCCTGAGGCAAGGAACTTTTACGGTCTGTTGTTGACAAAAATACTATTCTGTAGTATAATGATCTCGGCGGGCGTCTTCGGACGTCGGTACATTTCAGAAAGTGAGAAAAACCATGAACTACACTCTGACCCATGATAATCTCTCTGTCATATACACCCCCGAGACCTGCGCGCTGACTGTTACAGTCAAGGGCTCGGACATACAATGGAGTTGGCATAACACCCCCTTTCTGGTGCGGGCGAATCAGACCTCTCTGGTCTTGACCGATAGCGACTGCGAAAGCCACACCTTCGATCGTGGCACCACTCGCGGTGTCCGTTCTACCTATAAGAACCTCCGCGACGGCGCAGGCAATCCCACCCCCATCTCGGTACAGACCGAGGTCTCCATCAACGTGGCCACGGGTCAGGTCAAGGCCACGGCCTGCGTGCTGGGTGACGGCAAGGGAGAGCTGACCGCTCTGGCTTACCCGCCCCGCATGAAATTCGACGTCCCCGAGGGGCACGGCTACACCGTTCTGCCCCGTATGCAGGGTACCATTCTCCCCGCGGGACATAGCTACAAGCTCAATGACGGCATTGTCTTCGAGCGAGGGGCCTACATCCCCGTCTACGGCCAGATCCAAGACGGCTGCGGCTACGCCGCCATCATCGACACCCCCTACGATGCCCGCTACAGCGTGGTGGGGGAAGAGATTCAGCCTTATTTCGCCCCTTCGCTGGGGACCATGGCCTACCCCCGCTCCATCCTCTATTCCTTCTTCACCGAGGGTGACTTCAACACCGTCGCAAAGACCTACCGCGCCTACCTCACCGAGCGGGGGGAGCTGATGTCTTTACGCGAGAAGATCGACCGCAACCCCAAGGTGGAATACCTTCTCGGCTGTCCCATCGTTCACACCTGCGCCGCGGTGCACATTCATCCCGCTTCCCACTTCTACGATCCCGACAATCCCGAGAATAACGACCGCTACTTCTCCTTTGCGGACAACGGCAAGCTTCTCCGCGAGCTGAAGAAGAACGGCGTGGAGAAGGCCTACCTCCATCTGGACGGCTGGGGTCACCACGGCTACGACAACCTCCACCCCGAGCCCTTTCCCATCCATGAGGCCTCGGGCGGCGCCGAGGGACTAAAGGCTCTGCAACAGACCTGTACCGAGCTGGGCTTCTACTTCGGTCTCCACGATCAGTACCGCGACTACTACTACGATTCTCCCCACTTTGACCTGGACAACGCTATCGTTGATGTGGACGGGAAGCACCCCTACCACGATTACTGGTTCGGCGGCCCTCACAGCTTCCTCTGCGCCAAGCTGGCCTCAGAGTACGTCCGCCAGAACTACGATGAGTTTGAGCGGCTGGGCATTAAGGTGGACGGCTCCTATCTGGACGTCTTCTCGGTGGTGGAGTTGGACGAGTGCTTCCATCCCCTCCATCCCATGACCCGTCGAGAGTGCGCGGAGGCCCGTGCCCATTGTCTGAACATCCTTACCGACCGAGGCATCATCCCCTCCTCGGAGGAGACCATTGGCTGTATGGTCAATGCCATCGCCCTCTGCCACCACGCCCCCTTCTACACCACCGACTGGGAGGACCGCAACGCCGAGAACGTGGGCATTCCCATCCCCTTCTTCAATCTGGTCTACCACGATTGTATCATCACCCCCTGGTACGGCATCCGCCACAAGGGCGCGTGGGGCATCGCAGGCACCGACCGCGGCTTCTACTGGGCCCTCCTCTGCGGCGGCACCATCTACTATGACGTGGACGCCTCGGCCGAGGACATTGCCTACGGCAAGGTAGCGCTGGAGCTGCACAAGCAGGTCGCCCTCTGCGAGCTGACAAGCCACGAGCTTATGGACGGTCATCCACGCCGCCGCCGCTCCACATTCTCGGACGGCACCGTGGTGGAGGCCGATTTCGACGAGGAGTGGTTTGTGATCCGATATCCCGACGGGTCGGTGGTGAAGGGAAGATAAGGGCAGAGAGGCGTACCGTCTTAACCTGAATAGACGGGGAAATATCTCCGCCCCTTTCCGGAAGTATTTCTCCGATTCCCTATGAACGCAAGAAAGGAGATCAATCTGAAATGAGTTATGATTTTCGCATTGTCAAATATCCTCGCACCCATCACCTGGAGGGCTCTCGCCTTCAGGCTGGCGACGAGGATCTGTCTCAGGTTTCGTTTGACTGTATCCTGGGACGCAACATCGTCGTGGAGGAAAAGATCGACGGGGCAAATGCTGCCCTTTCCTTTGACGACGAGGGACGGCTGCTCCTGCAGAGCCGCGGTCATTACCTGGACGGCGGATACCGTGAGCGCCACTACAATCTTATGAAGCAGTGGGGCAACATCAACGCCGAGCTGTTCTACAGCGTGCTGGGCAGCCGTTACGTCATGTACGGTGAGTGGATGTACGCCAAGCACACCGTGTTCTACGATGCACTACCCGACTACTTTATGGAATTCGATATTTATGATCGGGAGGAAAAAGTTTTTTTGGACACGCCATCACGCCGTAAATTTACTCAGCAAATGGGCATTATCTCCTCGGTACCTGTGTTGGATACGGGAATATTCCGCAAGAAGGAAAGTATCCTCTCCCATATCGGCCCCTCAAATTTCATTACCGAAAACCACACCGAGGTGCTCAGAACCCTGGCCAAACGGCAGAATCTGGATGTGGACCGCGTACTCCGCGAGACTGATCCCTCCACCACCATGGAGGGCCTGTACATCAAGGTGGAGGAGGGCGGTATCGTCACCGAACGGCTCAAATATGTTCGTGCCTCCTTCCTCCAATGCCTCTTTGCCTCGGATTCCCATTGGCAATCCCGACCCAGCATTCCCAACCAGCTGGTGGGTCACACCGTCCTGTCATGACAGGCTCTCATTCTGTCCGTAGCTTGCGGGAGCTACTGGACGCTTTCCCTCAAAAGGGTGCTACAGCTGTCGATTGGGGTGCTCTTCGGGATACCGCGCTGGGTTCTGTTTTTGATCGAATGGCCCGCACGCAGCAGAATCCTCTCTATCACGGGGAGGGGGACGTATTTACCCATACCCAACAGGTTTGCGAGGCTCTGCTGACCCTCCCCGACTACCAATCTGCCTCTGAAGAGAATCAGCGTATTCTGTTTTTGGCCGCTCTTCTGCACGATATAGGAAAGATTTCCTGCACTCGTTTACAGGATGGCGTGCTCACCTCTCCCCATCATGCCTCCACCGGCAGTCGTATGGCGCGGGAGCTTCTCTGGGCTGAGCTGGGCATGAGCGGAACTCCGGCAGCCCAAGCCCTTCGGGAGGCCGTGTGTCTGCTGGTGAAGTACCATTCCTTTCCGCCCTACGCCATCCGTGTGTCCGATCCCGAGCGGCGGCTTTTGAAGATCGCATCCAACGGAGCGCTGACTTCGGAGTGTATTGTGAAGCATCTTTGCACTCTGGAGAAGGCTGATATACTGGGTCGTATTTCTCCTAATACCGCTGAGTGTCTCGAGCGGGTGGAATACTGCGCTATGCTGGCCGAGGAGCTGACCTGTTGGGACGGGCCGTATCCGTTTGCGGATCCCCATTCCCATCGGGCCTACTTCCGCGGGCAGACCGATTGGCCCGGTCAAGAGCTGTTCAAGGACACATGGGGGGAGGTTATTCTTCTGTCGGGACTGCCCGGAACAGGGAAGGATACCTGGATCTCAGCCAATTGTCCCGACCTGCCCATGATCTCGCTGGATGACATGCGCCGCCGTATGGGTATCTCTCCCACCGAGCCTCAAGGCAAGGTGGCTGCGGCTGCCCACGAACAGGCACGGGAATACCTGCGTCGCAAGCAACCCTTTGTCTGGAACGCTACCAACGTCACGGCAGATATGCGGAACAAGCAGATTTCCCTGTTCGAGCAGTACGGAGCCGCCGTTCGCACCGTCTTTCTGGAAACCGAATGGGAGGAGGGACTCCGCCGCAACGCAGATCGCATCCATCAGGTACCCACCGCCGTGATCAGTCATCTTCTGGTCAAGCTGGAGATCCCCGAGGCGTGGGAATGTGCCGCTGTGGAGTGGCGGACTACTTAATCCCTCTGACCAAACACGAAATAACTTGTGATTT
>JAFQOC010000331.1 GCA_017420845.1 Clostridia bacterium | reverse complement strand
GGGTACCGACCTGCAGGCGGCAGCTGAGCTGGGCCATAAGGCGGTCTCCGGCGGCAGCCTCACCGCCTTTGAGAAGGCCTGCGATAACGCTCTGGTGGCCTATCTCACTTTGGCACAGCGGGTCCCCTTCGGAGAGCAGCCCATGATCGCCTATCTGGCTGCCCGGGACAACGAGTTTACCGCTGTGCGGATTATTCTGACGGGACGGCTGGCAGGTCTGTCGGCCGAGCAGATCCGGGAAAGGCTGCGTGAGGCTTATGTATAAGATCGCTGTACTGGGTGACCGCGAAAGCGTTCTGGGCTTCAAGGCTCTGGGTCTGGATGTCCACTCCGCCGAGACGGTGGAAGACGGGCGCAAGATCCTTCATCGTCTGGCCAAAGACGGTCAGACGGCCATCATCTATCTCACCGAGCAGTACGCTGCTCAGATGATGGATGAGGTGACAAAGTACAAGGACGAGGTGATGCCCGCCATCATCCTCATCCCCGGCAAGGCCGGTTCCATGGGTATCGGAATGCAGAACATTACCGACAGCGTGGAGCGGGCGGTAGGCGCCGACATTCTCTAACCAAGTCCGGGGCATCGCCCCGGTGATCTGACTAGAAAGAAGGTAGAAAAACCTATGGGCAAAATCGTCAAGGTGTCCGGCCCGCTGGTGGTTGCTACCGGTATGCAGGATGCCAATATGTCTGACGTTGTCCGCGTAGGCGAGCAGCGTCTGATCGGCGAGATCCTGAATATGACCGGTGACTCGGCCTCCATCCAGGTCTACGAAGAGACTTCCGGCATTGGCCCCGGCGCAGAAGTGGTCACCACCGGTACCCCTCTGTCCGTAGAGCTGGGCCCCGGCCTGCTGGAAAATATTTACGACGGTATCCAGCGCCCCCTGGAGGGCATCATGAAGGTCTGCGGCGCCAATATCAAGCGCGGCGTGGAAGTTCCCGCTCTGGACCGTGAAAAGAAGTGGGACTTTGTCGCTACTGCAAAGGTGGGCGATCAGGTCGTCGGCGGCGACGTGATCGGTACCGTTCAGGAGACCTCCTCCACCGTTCACAAGATCATGGTCCCCATTGGCATGAAGGGCACCATTTCCTCCATCACCTCCGGCAGCTTTACCGTCGCCGACGTGGTGGCCACTCTGACGACTGAGAAGGGTGAGAAGAAGGATCTGACCATGATGCAGAAGTGGCCTGTCCGTGTGGGCCGCCCCTATAAGAAGAAGTATCCCCCTCACATCCCCCTGTCTACCGGTCAGCGTGTTATCGACACCATGTTCCCGGTGGCCAAGGGCGGCACCGCCGCCATCCCCGGCCCCTTCGGTTCGGGAAAGACCGTTATGCAGCACGCCCTGGCCAAGTGGTCTGACGTGGATCTGGTGGTCTACATCGGCTGCGGCGAGCGCGGCAACGAGATGACCGACGTGCTCCGTGAGTTCCCCGAGCTGACCGACCCCCGCACGGGCAAGTCTCTGATGGAGCGCACCGTGCTCATCGCCAATACGTCTGATATGCCCGTGGCCGCCCGTGAGGCGTCGATCTATACGGGTATTACCATTGCCGAGTACTATCGCGACATGGGTTATTCCGTGGCCGTCATCGCCGACTCTACCTCCCGTTGGGCCGAGGCTCTCCGCGAGATGTCGGGACGCCTGGAGGAGATGCCCGGTGAGGAGGGCTACCCCGCATACCTCACCTCCCGTCTGGCTCAGTTCTACGAGCGCGCGGGTCAGGTGGTCTGCCTGGGCTCCGACGGCCGTATGGGCGCTCTGTCCGCCATCGGCGCCGTGTCCCCCCAGGGCGGTGACATTTCCGAGCCCGTGACCCAGGCTACCCTGCGTATCGTTAAGGTCTTCTGGGGTCTGGACTCCTCCCTGGCCTACCGCCGCCATTTCCCCGCCATCAACTGGCTGAATTCCTACTCCCTCTACCGCGACCGCCTGGAGCCTTGGTTCGCCGAGCATGTCTCCCCCAAGTGGATGGAGTACACCGGCCGCTGTCTCAAGACCCTCCAGCTGGAGGATTCCCTCAACGAGATCGTCAAGCTGGTGGGTGTGGACGCCCTCTCCGCCGAGGACAGACTGACTCTGGAGTCCGCTCGTTCCATCCGCGAGGACTTCCTCCAGCAGAATGCCTTTGAGGACGAGGACTGCTACACTGCTCTGGATAAGCAGTACTGCATGATGGGGCTTGTCTTTGCCTTTGAGGACAAGGCTCGCCGCGCCATTGCTGAGGGAGCCAATATTGATAAGCTCGCAGAATTACCCGTCCGTGAGCGCATCGGCCGTTTCAAGTCCGTGCCTTATGCCGCGTATAAGACCGAGGCAGAGAAGATCACCGCCGAGATGACCGAGCAGCTGAACGGCCTGGTGCAGGAAGCCAAGGTCTGACAGGGAGTGTGGCGTGAAGGTTCAGAAATCTACAACCTGACGTTGTTGTTTCACGCCCAAATTTCACCGTGTCCCGAGGGAGGCGATGAAATTTCAAAGGATATTTGTGCCGCCGCAGAGCGACGGAATGGAGATTAACATGATTAGAGAATATAAAACCATAGAAGAAGTCGCGGGTCCCCTGATGCTGGTCAAGCAGGTGGAGGGCGTCAAGTACGACGAGCTGGGTGAGATCCAGCTCCCGAACGGCGAGGTCCGCCGTTGCCGTGTCCTGGAGGTCAACGGCCGTAACGTGCTGGTCCAGCTCTTTGAGTCCTCGGCGGGTCTGAATCTGGCCGAGTCCAAGGTGCGCTTCACCGGCCACGGCGTGGAGCTCCCCGTGTCTGAGCATATGCTGGGACGGGTGTTCAACGGTATGGGCGAGGCCATCGACGAGGGCGCCCCCATCATCCCCGACAAGTCCCTGGACATCAACGGCACCCCCATCAACCCCGCCGCCCGCTTCTACCCCTCTGAGTTCATCCAGACGGGTGTCTCCACCATCGACGGACTGAATACCCTGGTCCGCGGTCAGAAGCTCCCCATCTTCTCGGGCTCGGGTCTTCCCCACGCAAACCTCGCCGCCCAGATCGCCCGTCAGGCCAAGGTTCGCGGCTCGGATTCCAAGTTCGCCGTGGTCTTCGCCGCCATCGGAATCACCTTTGAGGAGGCTGACTTCTTCATTTCCGACTTCAAGAAGACGGGTGCCATCGACCGTACCGTCCTCTTCATCAACCTGGCCTCCGACGCGGCCATCGAGCGTATTTCCACTCCCCGTATGGCCCTGACCGCCGCCGAGTATCTGGCCTTTGAGTGCGACATGCACGTGCTGGTCATCATGACCGACATCACCAACTACGCCGAGGCGCTCCGCGAGGTCTCCGCCGCCCGCAAGGAGGTTCCCGGCCGCCGCGGCTATCCCGGTTACCTGTACACCGACCTGGCTACCATGTACGAGAGAGCGGGCCGTAAGATGGGCTCCGAGGGCTCCATCACCATGATCCCTATCCTCTCCATGCCCGAGGACGACAAAACCCACCCCATCCCCGACCTAACCGGCTACATCACCGAGGGTCAGATCATCCTCTCCCGCGAGATGTACCGCAAGGGCTATATGCCCCCCATGGACGTGCTCCCCTCCCTGTCCCGTCTGAAGGACAAGGGTATCGGTGCGGGCAAGACCCGTGAGGATCACGCGGGTACCATGAACCAGCTCTTCTCCTCCTACGCGAGAGGTAAGGAGGCCAAGGAGCTGATGGTGGTGCTGGGCGAGGCCGCTCTCACCCCGTTGGATCGCCTTTATGCCAAGTTCGCGGATGCCTTTGAGCAGGAATATGTCAATCAGGGCTTCTATGAAAACCGCACCATCGAGCAAACGCTGGAGCTTGGATGGAAGCTGCTTTCGATCCTGCCCCGCAGCGAAATGAAACGTATCAACCCCGCTCTGGTGGCCAAGTATTGGCCCAAGGAAACGGACTGAAAGGACGGCACCTATGTCTGAAATTCGTGTCAACCCCACCCGAATGGAGCTAAAAAAGCTGCAATCGCGGTATCTGACCGCGCGCCGCGGCCACAAGCTCCTCAAGGATAAGCGCGACGAGCTGATGCGGCGCTTTCTGGACGTGGTGCGGCGTGACAAGGAGCTTCGCACCCGCGTTGAGGAGGCCTTGGCACGCGCCTACGGTTCCTTTTCGGTGGCCGCCGCCGTCACACACCCCG
>JAFQOC010000330.1 GCA_017420845.1 Clostridia bacterium | reverse complement strand
TACGGCGCAAGAATATCTCGTATCTCGTATCTCGTATCTCTGTATCTTATATCTGAATTACTCCTTGGCAAAGTCCATCCCCTCCAGCTCCTCCTTGGAGTATCTGTAGCGGGTGTTGCAGAAGCGGCAGACGATCTCCAGCTCCTCGGGCTTGCCCTCGGCTACCTGCTCTGAAAGCAGATCCATGACCTGCTTTCTGCCCAGCGACGCCATGACGGCGTCCATCTTGCCCTTGGAGCAGTTGCACTTGTAGTCCACCTCCAGCTCGTCGAAGATATCGTAGGGGATATCCCGCAGAGCCACGTCCATGATGGCCTTGTTGTCCATGCCCTTGTCGATCATGGAGGACAGATGCGCCAGATCGGCGGCGTTGCGCTCCAAAAGATCGATGGTCTGCTCGTCGGCAAAGGGAAGGAGCTGAACCAGAATGCCTCCCGCGGCGCGGCAGGAATGGTCGGTGTCCACCAGAACGCCCAGGGCGCAGAGGGTGGGCACCTGCTCGCTTTCGGCGTAGTAGGTGGTGATGTCCTCGGCGATCTCGCCGCTGGTCAGAGCCACAGACCCGCTCTCGGGGATCTCACCGCCCAGATCCTTGATGACGTTGACGGTGCCGCTCCCCACCAGACCACCCACGTCCAGCTTGCCGTTGGACTTCAGAGGCAGATCGGCGGCGGGATTCTGAATGTAGCCGCGGACGTTGCCGATCCAATCGCTGACCGCCAGAATGCGCCCGGCGGGGCCGTCGCCCTCGAAGGACACGGTGATGGTGTCGGTCTCCTCGCCCAGCATACACCCCATCATGGAGGTGACGGTGAGGACGCGCCCCAGAGCCGCCGTAGCGGTGGGGGAGGGCTTGTGATACTCAATGGCCTGATTGACCATCTCGGTGGAACGAATGACGTGTACCCGCGCGCTTCCATCCTGGGTCATGGCGCGGAGAATGATGTTCTTGCTCATGGTGTTTCGCTTTCTTTATTTTATGATTATGATATGTTGTCAAATTTGGGTTTGTCGGTGCGTATGTCACCGGATATGCACGATAAAACCGCTATGTAACGGGCGCACACACAGGTGCGCCCCTACCCTGATTTTTTATTCAGGATTATAACATTTCGGCTTTTTGATGCTCGGTAGGGGCGCACCTATGTGTGCGCCCGCCAACGAAAAGCATTCTGATCTGTTCCTTCAAACAGACCGATAAACCCCAATTTGAAGCTCAGAAATAAATGCTTAATGACGGTCTGTGCAAAGATACCATATCTTCTTGGGGTGTTGCTTGGTATTTTTATTGTTTTGCTGTAAAACATAAAATAGCAAACCCCAAAAAGTATTTATGTCTTATCCTCGCAAAGATACCAATCCCCCCGCTTCCTCGTTCTCGCCACCACGTACCACCTCTCGGTGGTCTCGGTCACAGGCGAGAAGTCAAAGTCGGCATACATCCCGCAAAGATCGAACCCCGCCTCGTCCAGGGCGGCAGTCAGCTCCGCCTCGTCAAAGCACCGCTCGGTCTGCTCCTCGTCGGAGCGGGTATAGGCACCGTCCTCCCCCTCGGCAAAGAGGGACAGGTAGAACTTGCACAGCCGGCTCTCGGAGTCGTATTCATTCTGCCAGCCGCAGAAGACCGCGCGGCCGTCTTCATCTTCATCCTCCAGGATATACGCATTGTTCCCGTAGGTGTGGGCAAACTTGTAGGGGCTGTTGATGTCAAAGATCAGAAGCCCTCCGGGGGCGAGGTAAAGGTGGACGCACCTCAGGCACGCCAAAAGATCCCCGTCACCGCAGAGATAATTCAGACTGTCGAGACAGCACACCGTGGCGTCCACGGTGCCGTACAGCTCGAAGTCCCGCATATCCTGCTGCAGGAAAAGGGGGGCGGGGCGCTTGGCAAGCTCTTCCATGGCGGCATCCGTATCGAATCCGTCCGGGTCAAGCCCCAATCGCTCACAGGCCTCCTCAAACAGGCGGTCGGTGCGGTCATTGTTCTTGTCGCAGGCCTCGGAAAGCATTTCGGCGCTGCCGTCGATGCCGATCATATCGTACCCGCGGTCGGCCAGCGGGAAGGTCATGCGCCCCGTGCCGCAGGCCAGATCCAACACGATCTCGGGCCTCGCGGGGAGGAATCTCTCGAAGCAGGCCTCGATAAAGTCACTCCACCGCTCATAGTCCACGTCGGCGTTGAATCGGTCGTAGGCGGAGGCGATGGCGCGGTATCCGTCGTACATAGGTATCCTCGATTATCAGAGTAGTGGCGAAGGGAAAGCCCTCTCCGTCATGCCTTGCGGCGGCTGAGCCTGATCGGAGTTCACCTTCTCCAAAAGGGAGAGGCTTGCGCAGGTCGCGGGGGGAGAGTGCCAAAACCTTCGATCAAGAGCGGCGGCGGTCGGTCACACCGGGGTGACGGTTGGCCTCCAGATTGTCCAGAACCTTGTTGTAGCCGTCACTACCGTACTTGAGACAACGGTTGACACGGCTGATGGTGGCGGTGCTCAGCCCTGTTTGGGCGGCGATGTCGGCGTACACGGCGTTGGCGCGCAGCATACGGGCGGCCTGCATGCGGCGGGACATCTCCTGCAGCTCAGACACGGTACATAGGTCTTCAAAAAAGCTGTAACAGTCCTCTACGGTCTCCAAAGTCAGGATAGCCTGAAACAAAAAATCCAGCTTTTCGTCCTTGATCTTGCTTGCCATGGTGAAACTCCTTTCAGAGCAGGGTACAAAACCCCACCTTATTTGGAGTTATTATACCACAAATTTTCATCCGTGTAAAGGGGATTGCATAAATTCACCAAAAAAAATCCAAAAAATAAGCTCCCGCCGAAGCGGGAGCCCGTCATGGTGAGGAACTTACTGGTTCTGGTTCTTGCCGGCCAGACCGTTCTCGTAGGACTGGATCATCTTCTTAGACGTGACTCCCATACGACCTTTATGTCGTGCAGATAGTCTTTGAAGCCATTTTTCTGTGCTTTTGCCTGTAAATATCTTAATATCTAACTTCGCCGTATCATCATCGGTTAATGTGACGAAGATTTTGTCAATATATTGGGCTACAAATTCGTTTGATATAATGCCCGTGCTTGCATCCCTTACCGCAGCATCAAGCCGTGCTTTTACTTCTCCGATGTGCTTGCGGTATTCCTCTTTGGTGAATAACTGTTCTTCAAGCTCCGCAAGGGTTCTTTGTGCTTCTTCTACCTCTCGGTCGCAGGTAGCGGTCATAGACTTGAAATTTGCCGTTGTAATAGCGCCCGTCGTGACAAGCTCAAGGAGCTTGTTTTTCTTTTGGTCGGCAAGTTCTATGATGCGCTTCTGTTCTTCCATCTGCTTGGCGGTTTCGTCATCCGCTTCCATGGACTTGAACATTTCCTCGTAGCTTGCAAGAAGTGCTTCCACATCTACTCTCGTTTCGCTGAACACCTCGAACAAGATGGGCTTGACCTCGTCCTCGTATATCGGGAAGGACGGGCAGGCATCCGCGCCGTTGTTGATCTTGTTGGAGCACACCCACTTGGAGTTAACCTTGCCGTCCTTGCTCTTGGATTCACGGCGGTAGTATGCGGTGCCGCAATGGGCGCAATACAATTTACCCGTCAGCAGATTGGCGTGGTTGCAGATGCCT
>JAFQOC010000329.1 GCA_017420845.1 Clostridia bacterium | reverse complement strand
CTTTCCGCAATACTGATGAGCGCATTTTTCGTTCTGTTCGGTGTAACTGTTGGCATATACGTTGCATCATTTACGCTGAATAAGAAACCGCTTCTGTCTGTGTGGTTGCCGAGTATATCTGCGGCTATTGTGACTCTGGTTATGTACATTGGCGAAATGATCTTACTTAGTGGACATCTTTATCGCTTTGGCGATGGGGTCTTTTTCGCAGGAATACCCGGGATTGTACTTGCGCCGGTAGACATTGTTGTCATCATTGCTTCGGGCGTTGTTGCGGCAATCATCGCAAATGCAGTCCGCAACAAAAATACATAGGTCTCGTTTACAAGCATGGAGTAGCCCCCCGGAAGATAGCGGTCGCGTGCAACTCCCATCATCGCCAAGGGATAAGTCTACCCACCGACTAAAAACCACGGATCGATTTCGAAAAAACTTGCGGTATGGATCTATTTTGTAAGGGTATGCCAAAAATCGACAAGTTTCGACAGAAGCTTGTCGATTTTTACTTTTTCACTCTTCACTCTTCACTTTTCACTCAAACCTCTTGTCGATTTTTGGCAAGTAATAAGTAATAGTGAAGAGTGAAAAGGTGTTTGATGTAGCTTTTTGCCGTGGCAAAAAGCATTTATTTTATACACGGGTTCAAGTCTATACGAAAACTCACGAACATATCTTTTTCGTCCGCCTTTCACAAAGCAAAAAGGTCGCCAACAGGCGGCCTTTTGCTTTGACAGAGGAGGGAATACGAGAAAATGCGTTCAAGCTCCTCCGGATTTCCTCCGAGCGCGGCACAGGCCTATTGAAAAATTTCACATTTTGCCCATTGACATTTGCCCGCCAAAATAGTATACTATCCAATAGTTCAATAGGAGATTCGGCTATGACAAATACGGAACAGAACAAAAAAGAAATGCTGGGGACGGCTCCCGTAGGCAAGCTCTTGCTCCGCCTTGCCCTGCCTACGGTGGTGGCCCAGCTCATCAACATGCTCTACAATATCGTTGACCGCATCTATATCGGGCATATTCCCGAGGTTGGGGACCTCGCCCTGACAGGTGTCGGCGTATGCATGCCCATCATTATGATCGTGTCGGCCTTTGCCGCCCTCGTGGGCTCGGGGGGTGCGCCGAGAGCCTCCATCTTTATGGGCAAAAAGAATATAGAGGACGCCGAGCGGACCCTGGGCGGTTGCTTTGGCTTGCAGATCGTGATTTCGGCGATCCTGACGGCCGTGCTCCTGATCTGGAACCGAGACCTGCTGATGGCCTTTGGCGCCAGCGATCGGACCATCGGCTACGCCACGGACTATATGAGCGTTTACGCCATGGGGACCGTTTTTGTCCAGCTGACGCTGGGTATGAACGCCTTCATTACCGCCCAGGGCTTTACGAGGACCTCCATGATCTCGGTGATGGTGGGAGCCGTGACCAACATCATCCTCGATCCCATCCTGATTTTCGGGTTGGATATGGGTGTCCGGGGCGCCGCTCTGGCGACCATCCTCTCCCAGGCCCTTTCCTGCGTGTGGGTTATCGCTTTCTTGTGCGGCAAAAGGAGCATTCTGCGGTTGAAGCCGAGAAATTTTGCCCCCGCACCGAAAATCGTACTGCCCTGTATCGCTCTCGGCACGGCTACTTTCATTATGCAGGCCAGCGAAAGCGTTATTTCGGTATGCTTCAATTCCTCCCTCCTGGAATACGGCGGGGATATCGCGGTGGGAGCCATGACCATTCTGACCGGTGTCATGCAGTTCGCCATGCTCCCGGCCCAAGGGATCGCCCAGGGGGCACAGCCCATCCTCAGCTATAACTACGGCGCGAAAAATACGGCTCGGGTAAGGCAGACCTACCGAATCCTGCTCCGGGTCTGTCTGATCTACTCGGTGACCGTATGGGCGGCGGTCATGCTGTTCCCGCGCTTGTTCGTTTCCATTTTCACGCCCGACGCGGCCCTCGTGGATTTTGCATCCAAGGCCCTTCGAATCTACTTTGGCGGTATGGTCCTGTTCGGCATTCAGATCTCCAGCCAGATGACCTTCGTGTCCCTCGGCAACGCGCCTGCTTCTGTGATTGTGGCGGTGGTACGCAAATTCGTGCTTCTTTTGCCCTTGATCTACGTCATGCCCCGGCTGGTGGGTGACCGTACCCTCGGCGTTTATATGGCGGAGCCCATTGCCGACGTGTTGGCCGTCACCTTTACGGCGATCCTGTTCGCCTTCCAATTCAGAAAAGCACTCAGAAAAATTGAATCCGAGAAGGTCGGATGAAGGAATCCTCCCATTCGGCGGAATAGTCCGCGCCAAAATGTGAACCGGGACAGAGAAACGTAATTCTCTGTCCCGGTTTCTTTGTAAGGGATCGGTGTATCAAGCCATGAGCTTTTGAATGAACTCCACCTCCTCCTCGGTCACGGTGCCGTCGGCGGCCATGAAGCAGAGGCAGAGGGAGATCAAGGAGGCCTTTTGAGCGGAGGGGAGGGAATCGGCCAGAGTATCGGCTCTGCGACGGCATTCCTTGGCGCTCAGGGAGCGGATGCGGCGGAGGGTATCCTCATAGCTTTCCCGTGTCTCCAGCAGGTCGCCTATGAAGCGATGCTCCTCGGGGGACAGCTTGCCGTCGGCCCCCATGCAGGCGGCCATGAGCATAAGGATGCTGTCTCCCATGCTTTCCCGGCTTCGACCGGGATGGTTGAGCTCCTCGTAAAGATCACGGTAGCTTCGCCGCGCGAAGGCCAGAAGCTCGTCGTAGGAGAGGGAAACGTATTGCTGAATAAGGGTTTGGAGCTTGGACATAAGGCCTCCTTGTAGGGTGATGGAGTGAGAACGGAACAGGGGCACCCTGCTATGGCAGGCCGCCCCTGTTGCTATGGGGAGAGGATCAGCCGATGAGGCGGTCGACGAAGGCAACCTCGTCACGGGTGATGGTCTCGTCAACGGCCAGGAAGCAGAGGCAGAAGGAGACGGCGGCTGCCTTCTCATCATCGGAAAGGCTGTCCACCAGACCGTCTACCAGCTCGCGAGCCTCGTCGTTGCCCAGATTTCGGACAAACTCCAGATTTTCGGCGTAGCTGTCGTCGGTATCCAGCAGATCGTTGAAGAACTTGTTCTCCAGAGCGGAGAGCTTGCCGTCAGCACCCAAGCAAGCGGCGGTGATCACGGCGAGAAGCTTGGAGGCGGTCTCCGTACCGGTGCCGTTTATGACGGTACCGATGAACTGGGACAGGCTGTACTTGGCCAGATCCAGCAGCTCAT
This sequence comes from Clostridia bacterium, assembly GCA_017420845.1. Lineage (GTDB taxonomy): Bacteria > Bacillota > Clostridia > Oscillospirales > CAG-272 > CAMEON01. Next base: position 1,133 of record JAFQOC010000329.1, on the reverse strand, counting down.
CGTAGGACATGTTGACGTATCTTTGCAGAAGCTGATTCAAGGATGCCATAATGAATATTCCTCCGTATTTAAGATGTAGTTTATTGTAGCACGAATCGAGGGATTTGTCAATGGTTTTATAAAATTTATTGACCAAATCGACCTTTTTCTCGGTGCCCCCCACGAAAAAAACGCCCGCCTCCGGATGATGCGGGCGGTGACAAGAGTCAGCAAGGGGAAGGGGACGCGAGGGTGGCGGCGTTGCCCGATTCGCGCGGCGATCCATGTGAAAAGGGACTGTCTCAGGATACGTGAGACAGCCCCTTTTTCGGAAGACGGGGCAGGGATCCGATCAATCCATCAGACGGGTGAAGAAGGCCACCTCGTCGCGGGAAATGGTCTCGTCCACGGCCAGCAGGCAGAGGCAGAAGGACAGGAGAGCGGTGTTCTTTTCTCTCAAGCTCACATCCGCGCCTACGGATTATCCTATGGAAATGAGCAGGATCAACAGCAAAATCCCCAGGATCATCCACGCGATGCCCATGCCTGCCAGAAGATGCCAGCGCTTTTTCCCGGCGGTCTTGTGAGCCAGGATGAAGCCCAGCACAATGGGAGCGACGGGGAGCAGAATACCCAGCAGGATCACCAGAGCAAAGGCCAGTCCCCGAGAGGAATCTCCAATATTCGGGGCTATATCCATTTCCTCCTCATAGTCGTAGCTCACGGAGCGGAAGGACAGATCCGAGACGCATTGGTAGAGCTGATCGCTGAGGTCCTTCGTCAGAGGAACCAGCTCCAGGGATGCGGTGGTTTTTGGGAGCAGGGAAGCATCCTCCCCAAAGTAGCTGTCGGGAAGGTCCGTGGCGTCGGCAAAGAACAAGCCGTCCTCGGTCTCAAAGACATATCCCAGAAGTACGCCGTAGTAGCCCTCCTCCTCCATGCCGAAGATCTCGTAGCGAGTGAGGTCACGGAGCTCAAAGAGGGTGTGGGAGACGGCCTCGGTGCTATCCAGACCCTTTAGCTTGCTGAGGAGCAGGGCGTTCAGGGTGGCTTGGTAATCGGCTCCGCTCACCAGGCGGTAGTATGATATATCCGCTTCGGTATACAGCCTGCGAAGAGTCTCCCAGCCCTCGCGCGTTGCCAGTCGAATGGGG
>JAFQOC010000328.1 GCA_017420845.1 Clostridia bacterium | reverse complement strand
GGGTCCCGGGCGGCAGCCCTGGTGCTCCCCAAAGAAAGGACTCCACATGGCCAATTACTACGACCGCGTCGGTCGCATTTTTGATATTCAGCGCTTCTCTATCCACGACGGGCCGGGCATCCGCACCATCGTGTTTCTGAAGGGGTGCTACCTGCGGTGCCGCTGGTGCTGCAATCCCGAGTCCCAGGAGTATAAATTCCAGGAGCTGACCATGAACGGCACCACCAAGACGGTGGGGCAGGACATTTCGGTCCGCGACCTCATGGAGGAGCTTGTGAAGGACGAGGTGTACTACCGCCGTTCGGGCGGTGGCATTACCCTGTCGGGCGGTGAGGCGATGGCCCAGCCCGAGTTCGCCGAGGCCATCTTCCGCGCCTGCCACGATCGGGGCTTCAGCACCGCCATCGAGACCACGGCCTTCGCCGAGAGAGACGTGGTAGCCCGTCTGATCCCCCACATCGACCACGTCATGATGGACATCAAGCACATGGACTCCGCCAAGCACAAGGCGTACACGGGCCAGCCCAACGAAAAAATCCTGGACAACGCCCGCTGGATCGCCGAGAACGCCAGCCACCTGGTAATCCGCGTCCCCGTGATCCCCGGCTTCAACGATACCCCCGCCGAGATTGCCGCCATCGCGCGCTTCGCCGAGTCTCTGCCCAACGTCCACGAGCTGCACCTGCTTCCCTACCACAGACTGGGCACCGACAAGTATACGGGTCTGGGCCGTGAGTACACCCTCTCCCACCTGACTCCCCCCACCGCCGCCCATATGCAGATGCTGAAGGAGACCGCCGAGCGGGAATCCCAAAAGCTGACCTGCCACCTGCGGGTACAGATTGGCGGCTGAACTGAACCATCGGTTCAGTTCAAAAAGTTTCGCGTTTTTTCGGTCGGAACGACCGAAATTCCTTGCGGAACCAACGCAAAACTTTCGAAAGGAAATCATACCTTATGAAAGAACTGGAAATGCACGATAAAATGCGGATCGTACAGGAATTGGTGCCCGGACGGCAGATCACTCTGCTCCATGTCATCGCCAATCCCGATCCCATCCTCTACCAGAAGCTGGGCCTGGACCCCAAGCTGGACTACTCCCACGCCGCCATCGGTGTGTTGACCGTCAGCCCCGCCGAGACCGCTGTCATTACCGCTGATATCGCCATGAAGTCGGCCAACGTTGACCTGGGATTTGTAGACCGCTTCTCGGGTACCCTCATCATCACGGGCCGCGTCTCCGAGGTGGATTCCGCCTTCACCGCCATCGGTGATTATTTCAGAGACACCCTGAAGTTCACGGTCTGCGAGAAAACCCGCACTTAAGGGAACGAGGGGCTCTGCCCCTGACCCCCGCCTAAAACCTTCTTGAAAGAAGGTTTTAGGAATTCCAAGAACTTTTAACAAGGATATATCAACTGTATATCTATGAAAAAACTGATCTTAATGGGTCGCGTGGCGGCGGGCAAGACCACCCTGACGCAAGCTCTGCGGGGTGAACAGCTCCACTACTGCAAAACCCAGTACATCAACTACCACAACACCATCATCGACACCCCCGGGGAGTACACCGAGGTGGCCAAGCTGGGGGCAGCTCTGGCGCTCTACGCCTACGAGGCCGACATCGTCGGTTTGGTCATCGGCGCGGACGAGCCCTTCTGCGTGTTCCCGCCCTGCTGTACCTGTCTCGTCAACCGCCCCGTCATCGGCATCATTTCGGGTATTGACCGTGAGGGTGCCAATATTGAGCAGGCAGAGCGATGGCTGAGGCTCTGCGGGTGCGAGAAGATCTTCCCCTGCAGCTCCTTTACGGGCGAGGGTCTGGAGGCCATCATTGAGCACCTCCGTGAGCCCGGCGATGCACCGGGCGCTTTACCGGTGTAAGATCATCGGTAGGGGCGCACCTGCGTGTGCGCCCGTATCACAAGCGACTGTATCCACGGGCGCGCGCCTAGGTGCGCCCCTACCCATGAATGAAGGAGTCGTATATCATGAGCCAAACCAAGACAAAGGTCATCTGCTTCGCCAACAACAAGGGCGGGAGCGGCAAGTCCACCACCTGCGCCAACGTGGGGTATAGCATGGTCACCGAGGGCAAGCGTGTTCTGCTCATCGACGGCGACATGCAGATGAACCTCACCCTGTCCTACTTCGACGAGGAGGCGGCTCTGGGCTTTGCCGAGAGCGGGGAGAATCTCCACACCGCCATCAAGGGACAGAAGGAGCTGACCCCCTTTATCCGCCACACCGCCTACGAGGGGCTGGATCTCATTCCCTCCTCCATTCTCATGAGCGGGATCGAGGTGGATCTCTTCACCATGTGGCAGAGAGAGTTCATTCTGAAGCAAGGCCTTGCCAAGATCAAGGAATCCGGCGAGTACGACTACATCCTCATTGACGCGCCACCCACCCTGGGCTGCTGGGTCATGAACATCATGTGCGCCTCAGACTACCTCATCATTCCCGTGGAGGCCTCGCCCTGGGGGCTCTTCGGCCTGGCCAATCTGTTTGAGTTCTACGAGAAGCTCCGACGTCTGGCCCCCGATCTGCAGATCATGGGCGTGGTAGTCACCAAGGCCAACGAGCGCAAAAATCAGTTCAAGCAGGCCATTGACGTGCTGGGGGCTTTGGACAACATCCGTCTGTTCAACACCTACATTCGCATTGACTCGGCCATTGAGTGGTCCCAGGAAAACAGCTTGCCCGTCATGGCTTACAAGAAGACCAGCCGTGCCGCACAGGAATATCTGACATTATCCAAGGAGGTTATGGAATATGCCCATCGGTAAGGACAGCATCAAATCCCGTGTTGCCAAGGTGGCCGCTGAAATGGCCGCCGAAGACGTCGCCAAGGACGTCGTCGCCCCTGTCGATACACCCAAGGACGAGGTAGCCCCCGCAAAGGCTCCCGCCAAGAAGCCCGCGGCCAAAGCAGCCGCCCCCAAGAAGCCTGCTACCGCCAAGGCAGAGGGCGAGTCCGCTCCCAAGAAAGCTACCGCTCCTAAGAAGCCTGCGGCCAAAAAGTCCACTGCCCCCAAAGCCGAAACGCCTAAGGCAGAGGCTCCCAAAGCCGAGCCCACCACCGCGGTCCTGTCCTCCGTAGCCCCCGAGACCGTGGCCGCCGTCATTGGCCACGACGAGAAAAAGCCCTCGGATAAGGTGAAGATCGGACAGAAGCTGCCGACGCATTTGCTGTAATTTTCATGAACAAGCAACCGCCCGACGGATAACCGTTGGGCGGTTGCTTTGTTGATTCAAATGAAGGCTCATTCTTTTCAGTCGGATTCGGCAGTCGAATCTCGCATTTTCTCATACGACCCCGCCTTCAGCTTGAAGCTATGCACGTGGGCGGTAATGAGATTGTCCCCGTACCAGCCCGTGTCATCGGGAAAAACGGTGTAGACCCCGTATAGGATGGCGTTGGGGAGTTGGTAAGCGGGGATGGAGGATTCGGGAGCGGTACCGCCCATGTAGAAGATCAGGCGCAGACCGTCTCCCCTGTCGGAAAAGGGCTCCACCGTGTCCGAGGATTCGTAGATCTTCTTGACGGCGGTGTACTGCTTGGCCGCCTTGTCACCCACGAG
>JAFQOC010000327.1 GCA_017420845.1 Clostridia bacterium | reverse complement strand
TTTCCGAGCGGGCGACGAAGACGTTGTTGCAGTAGCCGCCGTCGTTGAGGGTGGAGGTGTAGCCCAGGTAGTAGTAGCCATCGAAGTAGACCACGTCGGGGTCACAGCAGGAGTGTCCGTCCATGCTGCCGGGGGTGGGGTAGACCACGATCTTCTCGGGGCCCCAGGTCTTGCCGTCGTCGGCGGAGCTTCGGTGGGTGATGCGGTCCCACTCCCCGCTGTCACCGCCCGAGGCGAAGTAAGCGTCCACGCGGCCGTCGCCGTAGTAAATGTAGGAGGGGCCGTAGCGCCAGCCGCCGTTGCCGTTGCCGGGGAGCTGATAGATGTCCACGCCCTCGTCCATAAGGGTCAGATCCGCGAACTTGGTGGGGTCGGGGGTGACGATCTCAATGCGGTTGGCCTCAAAGTAATCGGTGGTGACCTCCTCGGTGGGAGCTTCGGTGGTCTCCTCGGTGGGGGCTTCGGTGGGTTCCTCTGTGGGAGGCTCGGTGGCGGGGTCGGTGGGGGCCTCGGTCACGGGCGGGGTGTCGGGGAGGGTCTCATCGAGGGGAGGGGTGGTGGTGCAGGCGCAGAAGAGGGTGAGGAGACCGCAAAGCATGAGGGAAAGAAGAAGTTTTTTCATGGGGAGGTCCTTTCTGGGGAAAGAATTTTAGGGGAACAAATTTGGGTTTATCGCTGAGCAGAGCTCAGCAGAGAGATACAAGATACGCGCCGAGCAAGCTCGGCCGATAAAAGATACAAGATATAGAACGGCTGTTGCCTCAAAGTTATTTCATATCTTGTATCTTTGTATCTTGTATCTTTGTATCTTGTAACTTGTATCTCACCGAAAAACCCCAATTTACCGCAAATCGGGATACACCTCGGGATCGTTCAGGTTGGGAATATCCGCCGTCTCGCGGAAGCGGGTGATCCCCGAGGCGCGGATGGCGTCCAGCATGGGGATATTCAGGCTCTCGAACCGCTCGGCGGGGAGGACGAACTCGGCGTAGTAGAGGGCCTGGACCGAGGACTGCATGACGTGAGCGTGGTGGTCGTCGGTCTCGGCGGCGGCCAGGGCTTTATTCCACAGACCCAGCAGGTACTCGGCGAAGGCGGCCTCGCTCTCGAGGGCGGCCACGGGGGCGTTCTTCATCCCGCGGCTCCAGGCCTCGATCTTGGCGGGGTCCAGGATGTCCAGGTTGGGGTCATCGGCCTCCTTCTTGGCGAAGGGGAAGATGCGGTTGGGGGTATCGTAGATGAAGAGGTGGCGTTCGGCTGCCTTTTTCGAGGTGACGTCGATGTACTCACGGATGTACGGCCAGCCCGCGCCGTAGTAGTCGCGGAGGAACTCGTCCATGTGGGCGTAGTATTCTTCCTCGGTCATGTCGGGGTCCCAAAGGAGCTTGGCCAACAGGTAGCCGCGGAGCTCACCGAACTCGCCCGACAGGGACTGGTAGTTGCCCTGCTCGAACATACCGATGACATGGTGATCCTTGAAGAACTTGACGTTCTTCTGGAGGACGGCCAGGTTGGGGAACGGGGAGAGGTAGCAGAGGAAGTCAGTGGTGTAGTCCCAGATGTAGAGATTGTTGCAGATGGCCGCCCACTCCTCGATGTCCTTCTTGAATTCCACGTTGTGGGGGCAGTCGGGATCATCCAGGGGGTGACAGAAGCAGCACTCGATGGAGCAGAGGCGGATGATGACGTTATCCCGGGGCTTGATGGTTTTGGGTGCCTTGCGGGTATAGCGGTAGGCAAGGGTATCTACGAAAACATTCGGGTAATCGTCCTTGATATCGTCGGCGATGCGGTTGACGAAGGTCAAGAGGGATCCCATGGGGGTTCCTTCCCTGTCGTCGATGGCCTTGCATCGCTCGCACTGACAGCCCAGCTGGTCGGGGTAGGAATCCACTTGGGAGACCGAGACGATGGTGGCGGTGGGGTTCTCCTCCAGCACACGGCGGACGTTCTTGCGGACGTTCTCGTAGGTCTTCTCGTCGGTCAGGCAGGGCTGGACGCCGATCTCGTGGGGGATCTCGGCCAAAGCCCAGATGCTGTGGACGAAGGGCCCCGCGTAGGTGACGCCGCCCCCCAGGTCGGGCATGGTCCAGTGGTTGGACTTGACGGCGTTGCGGATGTTCATTTTGGTGGGACGGCGGGGATGGAGGATGTGGTACCAGTAGGTATCGCGGGAGAAGAAGTAGGGGGAATCCACGCGGTACAGGTCGGCGGGGATGTCCTTCACTTCCCCGTCGTGTACGGTCATGTAGGTATCAGACAGGAACCGCGCGCCCAGGTAGTCCTCCATGAAGGTGTAGACGCCGTAGACACCGCCGCGGGGGAGGTTGCCCGTGATGTAGAGGCGGGTGCCGTCCATCACCATGGCGTAGCCGTCGTTTTGGATCTGGTTGCGGGCGGCTATGACCTTACCGGTGTCGCGGTTGGTCTTACCGATGACGATCTCGCAGTCGGCGGCGGGGGTGGCGTCGGTGGCGATCTCGAGGGTCACACCCGTGGCGCGGACGAGGGTGTCACGAAGCACACAGGCGACGTCGGCTTCGCCCTCCAGGGCGGCGGCGGGGAGGATGATCTTGTAGGACGCGAGGGGGGTGTTGGCGATGAGCATGGTATGGTCTCCTTTTTGAGGGGATTTGTGCAGATTGGTTGAGATGATTATAGCATAGTGGAGAATTTTTGTCAAT
>JAFQOC010000326.1 GCA_017420845.1 Clostridia bacterium | reverse complement strand
ATTACACTCTGGTCGGCAGAGTGACCAGACCCTCGGGCATGGATTTGAGGTAAGGGAGAAGGCTCCCTGCGCCCAGAACGGTACTGCTGATGGGCTTACGGGCAACAAAGGTAGGGATACCCGTGACACGCTCGATGAGGCGATCCAGCCCTCGGAGCATGGAGCCGCCGCCCGTGAGGACCATACCCTTTTGCAGGATATCGCCAACCAGCTCGGGAGGGGTCTGCTCGATGACCAGGCAGATGGAATCCAGGATGGCGGTAATGGGCTCGTACAGAGCCTCGATCATTTCCTTGGAGGAGATGAGGACCTCCTTGGGAGTCCCCTCTGTGAGGGAACGGCCCGTAACCTTCATGTAGGCGGGCTTTTTATGCTCATAGACGTCGCCTATGCGGATCTTGATATCCTCGGCGGTGCGCTCACCGATGAGGATATTGTAGCGGCGGCGGACGTAGCTGAGAATGGAATCGTCAAACTTATCTCCCCCCACGGGAATGGAGTCCGACGCCACCAGGCCGCCCATGGAGAGCACCGCGATCTCGGTAAGCCCGCCTCCGATGTTGACCACCATACTGCCCACGGGGGAGCGGATGTCCAGACCCGCGCCGATGGCGGCGGCCTTGGGCTCCTCGATGAGGTAGGTATGGCGGGCGCCCGCCTCGTGGGAGGCGCGCATGACGGCGCTCAACTGGATATCGTCAATGGCCAGGGGCACGGTAATGAGCACCCGCGGCGGGATCCAGACCTTGCCGCAGGCACGGCGGATGAAATAGCGGAGCATCTGGAGGGTGATCTCGTAATGATTGAAGGAGCCGTTCTTCATGGGGCGGATGGCCGCGATGTGGGCCGGGGTGCGTCCCATCATCTTCATGGCCTCCTGTCCCACCTGCATGACGTGGTCGGTATTGGTATCGATCGCCACCACAGAGGGCTCCTTGAGCACGATGCCCTGACCCTGCACGTACACCAGCACGCTGGCGGTACCGAAATCGATTGCGATATTGCGGCTGAATTTGTCCAGCACCGTGACTCACCTCCGTTCCTTTTCGCGGTTGGATACAGGTATCCAGAATATCTTCCTATAGTATAGCACAAAAAATGCCGTCTGTCAATGGGTATTTTTTCGGGAGCGGAAAAGGCCGCCCACAGAAGGATTCCCCGCTTGCGCGGTCCTGTCAATCGGCCTTCAGGCGATATACCAGTCCCGTGTACCGCATGGACTGGCGGTTATTCCCCACCATGGTGCGGACGATGTCCTCCCGTCCCACGAGGATCACCATACGGCGGGCGCGGGTGACGGCGGTGTAGAGGAGGTTGCGGGTCAGCAGGGGGAGGGGGGCGCCGTACATGGGGATGATGACGAAGGGATACTCCGAGCCCTGACTCTTGTGGACGGTGACCGCCCAGGCGTGCTCCAGCTCGTCCAGCATCTCCCCCGTATAGGTGGCCTCGCGGTCATCGAAGGAGATGACCATTTCGTGATCGGCGGCGTCAACCGACAGGATGGTTCCGATGTCGCCGTTGAAAATGCCCGTACCCGTCTTGCGATCGTAGCCGTTGCCGCTCTCCCATTCCACGTCATAGTTGTTCTTGGTCTGCATGACCCGATCCCCCACGCGGAAGGTGTTCTCGCGGTATTTCAGCTCCTTTTTCCCTTTATCGGGGGGATTCAGGGCGGCTTGGAGGCGGCGGTTGAGGTTTTCGGTACCCGCCTCGCCCTTGCGGGAGGGGGTGATGATCTGGATGCCTCCCTCGGTGGCCTTGCCGTAGGCACGGGGAAGTCGGGTCTCGCACAGCTCCACCACGGTATCGGCGATCTCCCGATCGTAGCGGCGGGGGAGGAAGAAGAAATCGTTGTTCTTCACCCCCAGATCCGGCAGCACCCCCTCGTTGATGGCGTGGGCGTTGGT
>JAFQOC010000036.1 GCA_017420845.1 Clostridia bacterium | reverse complement strand
GGGTCAGCGTGGCGGGCATCGACGTGCTGGGGGATCCCCTGAACGCCAAGCGGCAGATCGGCCACCTCCCCGAGCAGCCCCCCCTCTACCTGGACATGACGGTGGACGAGTACCTGAACTTCAACTACGAGCTGAAGGGCTGTAAGCTTCCCCGCGGGGCCCACATCGGCGAGGTCTGCGAGGTAGTCCGCATCGGTGACGTGCGGAAGCGAGTCATCAAGAACCTGTCCAAGGGCTACCGCCAGCGCGTGGGCATCGCGGGGGCGCTCATCGGCTCCCCCAAGGTCATCATCTTCGACGAGCCTACGGTGGGTCTGGACCCCAAGCAGATCATTGAGATCCGCAACCTCATCCGCTCCCTGGGTAAGGATCATACCGTCATCCTATCCACCCACATCCTCCAGGAGGTGCAAGCCGTCTGCGACCGCATCGTCATCATCAACAAGGGGCGCATCGTGGCCGACGAGAAGACCGAGAACATCACTCGCGTCATCGAGAACAACCGCCGCTTCAACGCCAAGATCTGCGGCCCCCAGGAGCAGATCATGAGTGTGCTGCGAAATTTCCAGGGCATCGCCTACTGCGAGGCGCTGGCCGAGCGTGACGGCGACGCTACCACCTACCTGATCGAGGCCGCTCCCGGCGTGGATATCCGCAAGAAGCTGTTTTTCACCCTGGCTGACCGCGGCTGGGCTCTCATCGGTCTGGAGGCCCTGGGTCTGTCCTTGGAGGATATCTTTATCACGGTGGTAAACAAGTCCGATGAGGACGACACCCCCACCCGCTACACCCGCCGCACCAAGGCTAAGGCCCGCACCGCTCTGGAATCCCAGGTGGCGGCAGGACTTGTGGCCGAGGCCGACCGCAAGCGCGAGGAAAGCTCCGCGCTGGACTCCGACGGAGACGACGAGGAATAAGCCTCCCCATACTCCACCAAATACTACAAGATAAAGGAATAGGTTATGTTTGCCATTTACAAAAAGGAGCTCAGATCCTTCTTTATTAACCCCATCGGGTACATCTATACGGGTGCTTTCCTGGGTCTGGCGGCTCTCATCTGCTGCTATACCACCATCCTGTCCTCCAGCTATGATACCTCCCTGTATTTCACCATCATGATGTTCGCCATGGGCATCCTCATCCCCCTGCTCACCATGCGGCTCTTCGCCGAGGAGCGCAAGCTCCGCACCGAGCAGCTGCTCCTCACCGCTCCTGTTACCATTACGGGAATGGTCATGGGCAAGTTCCTGGCCGCTTTGACCGTCTTCGGCGGCTCTCTGCTGGTCTCCTGCATCAATTTCATTCCCATCTACTCCACCGCCGCCGCCGAGCGGGAGGGTCAGTCCTACGAGTTCTACCACATCGGTCCCGTGACCGGTGAGCTGGTGGGCAATCTGGTGGGGCTTCTCTTGCTGGGCGCCGCCTTCATCGCTCTGGGCCTGTTCATTTCCGCCCTCACCGAGAATCAGCTGGCCGCCGCCGTGGTCACCATCGCCGTGATCTTCCTCATGCTGGGTATCGGCCTTGTCAGCAGCCTCATCGACGTTTACTGGATCCGTGCCGTCCTGTCCTGGATCTCGGTCTACTCCCGGTTCGGTAACTTCCAGAACGGTCTGTTCGATTTCGCCGCCATCCTGTACTACGCCTCCATCTGCTTTGTCTTCGTGTTCCTGACGGTCCGTGTGTACGAAAAGCGGAGATGGAGCTGATCCATCCCCTATATCAAGGGACACGTCCTTCCATTCGATTCGGCTCTGCCGACCGAGCACAATTCCGTAAGAAAGGAAGTCTTCGCCCGGGCGAAGGCTAAGATATAGAAATATGGCAACTACAGCCTCCAAAAAGGCACTCCGACACGGTGGCGTGACGGTGGCCTTGACGGTGCTGATCGTGGTGGTCATTGTCCTGCTCAACGCGTCGGTCACGACCCTGGCTATGCGTTACGGCTGGTATATCAACATGAACCCCACCCTGCTCTACCCCGTCACCGACACCTGCTTTGGCTATCTGGATGAGTACGTCATCCCCGACGCCAAGGAGGATATTCGCCTCATCTTCTGCGACGAGGAGGAGAATATCCGCGACGACGTCACTCAAAGCTACATTCTTAATACGGCCGAGGAGCTGGCCCTGCGGTATCCCGATACCGTCAAGATCGAATTCCTCAACGTCTGGGAGAACCCCAAGATCGCCCGCTCCTACGGCGTGACCGCCTCCACCTCGGTGGTGGTGGCCTGCGGCGAGGAGTCCCGGGTTTGCACCCTGCGCGACTTCTTCCTCTTCCCCGCGGGGGATAATGAGAATCCCTCGGCCTACAACGGTGAGAAGCGGTTTGCCGTGGCCATGAAGGCCGTGGTCTCTCCCGACGCCCCCGTGGCCTACCTCACCCTCAATCACGGCGAGTCCACCGAGGACTACGCTCTCATGTACGCTCTCACCGACGCGGGCTACATGATCAACTATCTGGACGCCCTGTCCTTCGATATCCCCGAGGACTGCGGCATGCTGGTCTCCTGCAATCCCGGCCGTGACTTCACCGCCGTGGATGGTGTCTCGGGTGTTTCCGAGATTGACAAGCTGGACGCCTACCTGAAGCAGGGCGGTAAGTTCATGTACCTGGTCTCGGCGGACACCTTCTCCGCCGGCGGCTTCCCCAACATCGAGGGATATCTGGAGACCTGGGGCGTGACCTTTGCCCACCAGACCGGCGCCGAGGGGGTGGAGGAGTGCTTCGCCATCCGTGATACCGCCCACGCCATCACCACCGACGGCTATACCCTTCTGGGTCAGATTCCCTCCGAGGGCTCTGCCGCCGCTATGATGGCAGACGTGGAGGGCGTGCTCCGCGCCGCCAATGCCACCGCCATCCGCATTCCCGACAGCTTCCGAAAGATCAACGGCGACTACGTCAGCGGTACCCGCACCCTGATCCCTCTGCTCCGCTCCTACGCGGGCGCCGAGGCCTGGGCAGGGGGCCGTCCCGTGGACCGCACCGCCGAGGGCTACAATATGATTACCCTGACCACCGATTCGGTGAGCGAAGGCTCGGTTCTGGTCTTCTCCTCCACCGACTTTGCCATTGAAGCCACCCTGCAGGGCGGCGGCTACGGCAATGCCTCCTTCCTCCTCACCGCGCTGGAGGCCATGGGCAAGGAGGAGATTCCTGTGGCCATGAAGCCCCAGCCCTTCTCAGACTCCACCATCCATATCATGACTACGGCTCAGGCCCGTAACATCACCATTGCCCTTGTGGCCGTTCCCGTTTTTCTGGTGACGGTCTGGGGTCTCGCAGTACTCATCAGGAGGAAATTCGCATGAATCTTGAATCGAATACGCCTCGCAGAGCCACCCGGCGGATACTGGGTGTGGCCGCTACGGTCGCTGTGATCGCCGTGGTGCTGGTGGTCAACCTGCTCTTTTCCTTCGTGGCCGACCGCTTCATGTGGCAGGTAGACGCCACCGTAACCAAGTACACCAGCCGCGAGGGTGTCAGTATGTACACCCCCACCCCGGAGTTTTTGAAGGTCGTACGCGACTACGCCATTCCCATGGTGGAGGACATGAACCAAAAGCGCGCGGCTCAGGGGCAGGAGCCCATTACCATCAACGTTAAGTTCTGCACCGAGCGGGACAAGGTCTACGAAGCGGATAAGCTTCGTATGATCCAGTACAGCGTGCTGGCTCTTCAAAAGGAGTTCCCCGAATCTGTGAAGGTGGAATATCTCAATATTGAGAAGAATCCCTCCCAGGTACAGAAGTACAAGGCTACTTCCTCCACCAATATTTACGCACATCAGGTCATTTTTGAGTTCGGAACCGAGTTCCGCGTCTGCTCCTACGATTACTTCTTCCTGAAAAACGACAATTCCGCCTCTGAGCATTGGGCTTACAACGGCGAGCAGAAGATCGCCTCCCTGCTCCTGGCCCTGACCCGCGCCGAGTCCCCCGTGGCGGGTTTCATCACCAACCACGGTGAGGCGCTGGAGAATTGTCGGTCCCTCCGTGAGCTGGTGCACAACGCCGGCTACGACGTGGTCGATATCGATCTGTCCAAGGACGAGATCCCCGAGAACTGCCGCCTGCTGATCTGCTACGATCCCTCCGCCGATTTTGTGGGACTGGGCAATCCCATCTACACCGAGGGTGATCCCAGCGAGATCGACAAGCTGGACCGCTTTTTGGATCAGGCCTACTCCTTCATGCTCTTCGTGGATGCCGATACCCCCGAGCTTCCCGTCCTGGAGGAGTATCTGGAGGAATGGGGCATTCGGGTGGGCCGTGCCGAGAACGCCGAGGGCGAGCTGGATAATCTTCTGGTCCGTGATCCTGTCAGCAAGCTGGATAAGGACGGCTACACCCCCATGGGCGAGTACGTCACCACCGGCGGCGGCGCGTCCCTGACCACGGATATGCGCGGCGTGGCTTATCCCGCCAAGGTGGCCTTCCCCAACGCCGTGGCCATTACCATGTCCGACTCCTACAAGAAGACCCACGTAGTCCCCAACGACACCAACAACGTCACCGAGGCCTACTCCTACGGCTCCTACTACCGCAACGGTGTGAGCCGCTACTTCCACGACGTCTTCAAGACCACCGCGGGAGCCAGCGTAGAGGCCTTCGGAAAGCAGTATCAGGTCGCAACCGATCTCCAGCGCTTCAACCTTATGACCATTTCCATTGAGTCCCGCACCATCATGGAGACCAACTACCTGTCCACCCAGGAGCCCTCCTACGTGGTGGCCTTTGGCTCTACCGAGTTTGCCTCGGACACCATACTGGATTCCGCCGCCTACGGCAATGCCGACGTGCTGACCTCCACCCTCCGCCACACCGGCCGCGAGGTCATGCCTGCCGATCTGGAATTCAAGGCGTTCAAGGTCTATACCGTGGACACCGACGTGTATCCCGTAAACGCTCGCTCTACGGTCATGACCACCGCCCTCATGACACTCCTGCCCATTGCCCTGTTCGCGGCCGTGGGCGCGGTGGTGAGCATCAAGAGAAAATACCGCTGAGAGGAGGCTACCCATGCAAGAAGTACAACTGCTTTTCAACCCCGGCAAGGGCACGGCTGCCCTCTCCCGGATCACCGCCGTGGTGGGTGACCGCGTGGGCGCTATGCCCAAGGCTACCCGCAAGGGCTACGTCTTTGCGGGCTGGTACCTGTCCCCCGACGGAAGCCCCGACAGCCCCGAGGCTGTCCGCATCACCGCTGAGACGGTGCTGACCTCCGACCTGTTGGGGGGAGACACCGACACCGCTTGGCTCTATGCCCGCTGGGAAAAGCCCTCGGCAAAGAGCGTGGCTACCAAAAAGACCTCCCTGGGCACCCAGAAAAAGGCCATCGTCGCGCTCCTGGTGACGTCCCTTGTGCTGGCGATCGCCTTCGGCGTGGTCTCGGTGATCGTGGATATTTACCAATACGAGGACTTCGACGGTGTGGAATACACCATCAAGAAAAAGAAGGGGGCTTACGGCCTCTATCTGGACGGCGTCCTCTGTGACATCAACAGCGACGGCTACTACCAGACCTCCATGGGCACCCAGCTGGACGTGAATGCCGAGACCGGCGAGTATAAGATCTACGCCGTGGTGGACACCGAGGGCACCGAGGTGGTGGGCGTGGGTCAGCGTGTGCTGATGTTCAAGCAGCTCACCTACGACCAGTCCTCCACCAGGGACGCCTCCAAGGTCATCAAGCGCATTGAGGTCCACAACCAGAAGGGTGAGATCATTGTCAAACGCGGCGACAATAACCGCTTTGAGGTGGAGGATCATCCCACCGCCATTCTGGTGGATGAGCTCTTTGCCCAGCTTTCCAACGCCTGCGGCTACACCATCTCTATGCAGAGATTGGAGAACCCCGTCCGCCTGCCCGACGGCTCCATCGACTACTCCGAGTACGGTCTCGCCCCCGAGCGACGGGTGGAGAAGAACGAGGATGGCACCGACAAGCTGGACGAGAACGGCAACCCCGTGACCTACGACTACAAGCCCACGTGGTACACCGTCACCACCATGACCGACGAGAGCTACACCGTGACTCTGGGAGACGCTACCGTTTCGGGAGCGGCCTACTATGCCCGCTACGGGGACAGGGACACCGTATATACCCTTTCCTCGGTCAACATCGACGCCGCCGTGCTCCAGCCCGTGGAGGCCCTCATCAACCCCATGATGGTCTACCCCATGTCTCTGAACACCTACTTCCAGGTATCCAATTTCGTGTACCGTACCGATATTGATCACTACGGTATTCTTCGGGATATGGTTCTGGAGGTGCTGGGCTTCGATCTGGACACCGTAAAGCCGGATGAGGATGGTAACGTCTCTCCGGAGGTGGAAGCCAAGATGGACGAATACTACAAGCTGGTGGGTGAGATGGACGAGAAGAGCTTTAATGAGCTCTACGAAAAGATCTTCAAGAGCCACTCCCGTCTGGTGACTGCCTTTTCCTTCATTGATATGGACGAGCGCACCGACACCCTGTATTCCTCTCTGCCCTACCAGATGTCCTCCGACTATATGGAGGGCTACCTTCCCAATTCCGACAATATCGGCTCGGTGCTTCAGGCCCTGTACAGCATGACCTTTGACGGTGTGGCGGTCCTGGGTCCCACCGACGAGGAGCTGGATGCTTACGGGCTACTGGATCCTGCCCACGACTTTGAGTTCATTTACAAGGACGCTCAGGGTCAGGAATACTACAACCATTTCGTGATCAGCGAGAAGACCGAGGAAGGGAAGTACTACGGCTTCTCCGAGATCTACGACATGATCCTCATCATTGACGAAAGCCAGGTGCCTTACCTGGAGTGGGAGGAGATCGATTGGTACGAGCGTGAGTATTTCATGTTCAACATCGCCCACGTGCAGCAGATCAAGCTGGAGGGCGCGGGCTTGAAGAGCCTGGGCTTGGAAAGCCCGGTGATCTTTACGCTGGATAACTCCGCCACCGATCAATCCGGGGGCGTTGCCTCGGATCAGCTGAAGATCTACGCCAACGGTCAGCTTATGGACTACACTCTGACCGTGACCAAGCCCTCGGGCTCTCAGGCCACCGAGACCTCCACCTACAACTTCAAGCGCTTCTATCAGGCTCTGCTGACCGCCTCCATGGAGGGCAACGCCGAGCTGAGCGAGGAGGAAATGGCGGCTCTGCGGGAAACTCCCGACAGCGATTGCCACCTGAAGATCACCATCTTTGCCGACGACGGCAAGGGTGAGACCGCCAATCTGGTCTACCGTTTCTACCGCTACACCGAGCGTAAGGCCTACTTTACCGTTGAGGTTCTGAATTCCACCACCGAATCGGGTTCTCCCGAGAAGGCGCAAGGTACCTTCTACGTCCTCCGCTCCTTCTGCGACAAGCTCATCGCCGATGCCTACCGCTTCATGGAGGGCACCGAGATCGTGGTGGATTCCAAGAACTGAGAAACGAGGGGCTCTGCCCCTGACCCCCGCCAGAAACCCTTTTTGAAAAAAGGGTTTCTGGACTTCCCAAAAACTTTCAAAAAGGGAATATATCTTCCCGACAGAGACCGAATCTTTTTGTACAGACGAAAGGATACTGTAACTATGGCAAAACTGCAAATTCGCAAGGTCGGCGACGAGGCACTCCGCAAGGTCTGCCGCCCCGTGGACGCCATCACCCCCCGTGTGCTCACTCTGCTGGACGACATGGTGGAGACCATGCGCGCCGCAAACGGCGTGGGTCTGGCCGCCCCCCAGGTGGGTATTCTCCGCCGCATCGTGGTCATCGAGGTGGAGCCCGGCGAGGTCATCGAGCTCATCAACCCCAAGATCATCGCCTACTCGGGCGAGCAGGACGGGCAGGAGGGCTGTCTCTCAGTCCCCGGCCGCTGGGGCATGGTCAAGCGCCCTATGCACGTCACGGTTCGCGCCCTCAACCGCAAGGGCGAGGAGTTCGAGATCACGGGACACGAGCTGCTGGCCCGCTGCTTCTGCCACGAGCTGGATCATCTGGACGGC
>JAFQOC010000035.1 GCA_017420845.1 Clostridia bacterium | reverse complement strand
GTTGCGGATACGGTTCTCGTCGCTGACCCGGGCGGGGGTCAGGCCCTCCAGGGAGTCCACCTCTCGCTTGCTGAGGTTGTAGTGATCGTAGGACAGGACGGTGGGGTGGACGATATCGAAGTAGCCGTCGATATGCCGCTGATACCGCCGGGCGAAGGTCTCTCCCTCGGCGGGCGGGACGGCGTGGAAGGGAAGGAGGTTGATGTACTCGCCGTGCTTGGGATCGTGGGTGTTGAGGTAGTCGGCCACGCGGCCCAGGGTGGGGAAGTAATCGTCCAGGGGCTCGTCCTTGATGAAGAAGCGGTTGACGGCGGGGAAGTCGGCGTAGTCGGCAATGACGGCGTCCAGCAGAGCCTCCCAGCCCTCCTCGCCCGCCAGGGCTTGCCCGATGCGGGGGTCGCCCACGTTGGCCTTGAGGTCCAACTCCTCGCACCACTTCAGGACCTTTTTGTTGGTCTCTGGGCCGTAGCTGCACTCGATGATGTTGAAGCCCGCCTCCTTGGCCTCGATCAGGCGCTCCTTGGAAAGGAATTCGGGGCGGATGCCGTACCAGAAGGTGATCGGATACTGTTTCATGGGGGAAAACTCCTTTCTTGGTCAAAAAACGCGGGGTCGGGGCAAATTCCCGACCCCGCGCAGGGTTTTTATTGGTTTGGATCAACCGACGTTGTTCTTCTTCTCGAACAGGCGGATCTTGCTCTGAAGAGCGCGATTGACGGATTTGTTTTTGCCGGCGTATACGGCGGAGAACTCACGCTTGCTCTGCATGGCCTCGGCGAAGGACTGGAGCACAACGCTGCCCAGAGGCAGGTTGTATGCCAGGATGAAGGAATTGTCGAAGTTATCGTGGATGATGTCGATCATGGAGGCGGCCTTCTCGTCGTCCACGCACTGGACCTGGAGGCACTCCTTGTAGTACACGGGGATCAGGATCTTGGCGGTCTCGCGGTTGAGCACCTCCACCACGGTGGAGATGAAGGCCAGATCGGTGGAGGTAGCCAGGATGGCACCCATCTCGGTGGTGTCGTGGGCCGAGGTAGTGTACTTCTTATCAGAGGCGAAGAGCATGGGGTAGGGAAGCACGGCGGCATCACCCTCCATCTGACGGAGGATGGAGTTCTCCAGAGAACCCAGACGCTGATAGCCGAGGATCAGGCACTCGTCCTGGGTGAAGGCGGTCAGCAGCTCACCGTCAATGGTCAGATTTATGCTGGCGCTCTCGTTGTTGAAGAGGTTGGACATGGCGGCGGCCAGCTGGTTGGCGCGGTCACCCTCATGAACGATCACCTCGGGATAGCCGTCCTCGTCGCGGGAAATGAAGGTAGGGTTACCGCTGACCGAGAAGGGGATGGAGCCGCCCCAGAATTCAGGCTCCATGAAGCCGTACTGGTCACCCTTGTCCTTCACACCGTTGAGATTCTTATCCGAATACTTCTCGGAGATGATCTCGTTCATTTTGTCGTAGGTCCACTCAAAGTTGGTGACTACGTCGTAGAGCTCGTCGGCGGAGCGGTTGTAGTGGTCCATGTAGATCTGCTTGTTGAGCAGAAGCAGGTGAGCGTCTCGGAGGATATCAATGAAATAGTCACCGGCCAGAACGTACTGGTAGCCGTCCACAAGGCGGAGATCCTCCATGTAATCCTTGTACCAGTATTCACGCTCGAAGTCGAAAACGCATTCGTCATCCAGGACGTTACGGAAGTTTCCTTCGATGATGAGCTCGGCGTAGGCGTAGATGTCGTTGATGACCAGGTCGAACACGTCGTCACCGCTCTGGGTATACCTGCGGATGTCACCGGCGACCTCGGCATAGGTCAGGTCCGCCTGGGTGAAGACCAGCTCCACGCCCAGAAGCTCCTCTACCTGAATGTTTCTCTCCAGGACGGCGTCGTTGACCAGACCGCCCTCGGTTTCTCCGGTGCCCTCAATGAGGAAGTTGGAGTTACCTTTGCCGGCACTGGAAATATTGGTGCTGGTGTAGATGCGGAACTCACGGTCTTGGTAATTCACGTTGTCAAAGCGGTGATCCTCTTCGGCGGTGTCGTTTTCGGAATTCGCCGAGGGATCCTTCGTCTGTACGGGTTCTTCGTTGGTCTCGCCGCAGGAAGCGAATACAGCGGTCACCGACAGCAGCATGAGAATGGCCAAAAACAGGCTCATCCATTGTCTCAAGTGGGTCATAAGAGTCTCCCTTCAAAGTATGTATTCCCCCTAATTATCCTATATATTTGTGAATTGCGTTGAAACAAAATGATACGTTATTGTGAACAATAAAGTCCGGGAAAAACCTTGCCAAACAGGGCAACTTGTGGTATAATGAAGAAAATCCGCCCAAGGAGGACATTCGCATGAAAGATTTGCTGGGAAAGGCTCAAGACCCGGCCTTTTGGGTCGAGGTCAGAGAGAAGGAGCTGTACAAACCCCTGCGTGATGGGCTGTTCACGAAATGGGAGCAGGAGGCGAAGGCACCCATCCCCGCCTTGAACTACTCCGCTTACCGCCGCTTTCACTACGACGGCGACCGCGACGAATATGAGAAGCCCTACTTCATCCGCCGCCGCTCTTTGGGCGTCTGCGCTCTGCTGGCTCTGATCTATCCCGATCGAGAGGAATATTTGATACAGCTCATGGATCTGATCTACGCCGTCTGCGACGAGTATACCTGGTGTCTCCCTGCCCATCAAACAGAGCTGGGCAAGAACAACAACTGCCATATTGACCTGTTCGCTGCCGAGACAGGTATGTGCCTGTCCGAGATCTATACCCTTTTGGGCGACCGTATGGAGCCGTTGATTGCCGACCGCATCCGAGTGGAGGTGGATCGCCGCATCATCCGCTCCTTCCTGGACAATCGCTTTTTCTGGGAGAAGATCGGGAGCAACTGGGCCGCCGTCTGCACCGGATCGGTATCCTGTACCTTTATGCTCATGCATCCCGAGCTCATGCCCGAGGCGGAGGAACGCTTTGTCGCCGCCATGACCTATTTCCTGGGAGGCTTCGGCCCCGACGGGGTCTGCGAGGAGGGCTTTGCCTACTGGTGTTACGGCTTTGGATTCTTTACGGTGTGGGCGGATATGTATCGTACCTTTACCGATGGCGCGCAGGATTGGTTCAAGCTGGATAAGGTTAAGGCGGTAGCGCCCTTCCTCAGCCGCATGTACTTAACCGAGGGCTGCACCGTGTCCTTCTCGGATACGGGGCGGACGGGGAGATACAGTCCCGCCGTTCTTCACTACCTGAAGGACGAGTATCCCGACACGGTGGTGGTCCCCGATTCCGCTTACATGGAGATGATGGACGCCTGCGGGCGATGGTGTACCTTCTTGCGGAGCTTTACCTGGCTGAAGGAGGAGTATCTGATCCCCGCCGCCGAGGCCAAGACAGACATGACCTACTTTGCCCCCTCGGTGGGCTGGTTGGTCAAACGGGGGGAGGTCTACAGCTTTGCCGCCAAGGGCGGGCACAACTGCGAG
This sequence comes from Clostridia bacterium, assembly GCA_017420845.1. Classification (GTDB taxonomy): domain Bacteria; phylum Bacillota; class Clostridia; order Oscillospirales; family CAG-272; genus CAMEON01. The sequence goes on along the minus strand of JAFQOC010000035.1, from coordinate 931 downwards.
CCCCATAACCACCATGACGTAGGCTCCTTTATCCTGGCCAAGGATGGGCGGCAGATCCTCACCGATCCCGGCGGAGGGGTCTATAGCCGCCAGTACTTCTCGGGGCCTCGCTACACCTTCGTATCCTGCGGCTCTCACGGCCATTCGGTCCCCTACTTCGGCACCGACGCCGATCGGGCCGAGAAGGGCTTCTTCTACGGCTACCAGAAGGATGGCGGGCAGTATTGCGCCGCCGACGTGGCGTTTGTGGGGGATACCTTCTCCATGGATCTGGCCCCTGCCTACGGAGAGCCCGCCGTACACCGTGTGACCCGTACCTTTACCTTCGGTGAGCGGGGATTTACCCTGCGGGACGAGTTTGACGTGGACGGTGGCCTGCCCATCACCGACCGTCTGGTGTCCCTGACTCCCTTCACCGTGAAGGAGGGCACGGCCACTACCGACGCGGCGACCCTGACCTTTGACCCTGCCCGGTACGAGGTCTCCACCGCCGTGGGTGACTTCCGCCCCGAGACCCCCGTCTACTTCCTGGACCTCCGTCTCAGGGATGGTGTGATGGTCTGCGAGGTCACGATTACCGTATAATCATTCCGTTTCCCGTCATAAGGGGCAAAAAAAGGACTGAAAAAAGAAAAAATTCATGCGAAATTTTTTGAAAAACCCCTTGCATTTTTGGAGAAAGTATGCTATAATATATCCCGTTGCACAGGGGTATAGCTCAGCTGGTAGAGTACCGGTCTCCAAAACCGTGGGTCGCGGGTTCGAATCCTCCTGCCCCTGCCAAGAAAAAAGCCAAGTCGAAATTCGACTTGGCTTTTTTCAGTGAAATTCGTTCCTTACGGAACGAGTGAAATACGCTGACGCGTGTGAAATTGCCTGCGGCAGTGAAATACGCCTGCGGCGTGTGAAGGAACGAATTTTATTTCACATT
>JAFQOC010000325.1 GCA_017420845.1 Clostridia bacterium | reverse complement strand
GGCGCACTTATGTGTGCGCCCAAAACGGTGACTCATCGGGCGCACACATAGGTGCGCCCCTACCTGCGGAATGATCGATTATGTAGTAATGGCGTTCGTCACTATACCTATTCAAGAATATCATACCACTTTCGGGGCGAAAAGTCAAGAAGAATTCGTCGGATTTGCCGAAATTTTCCTGCTGGGTCACGGGGAAATTGGGCGAATCTCTTGACATTTTACGGCTTTTTGCGTATAATAGTAAGGAAGTTGAAAACACGGGAGGTGCCGCCATGTCCGCCATTCTCACCAAAGACTCCGCCGTCATGACCGCCGCCGCCGAGCTGAACCGCTATCTGGAGCGCATGGGCGTTTCCATCAAGACCGAGCTGAAAACAGACCCCGCCCTGCCCGGTGACGGGCTTCGGATCACCGTGGAGGACGGTACCGTCCGCTTGCTGGGAGGCAACGGTCGGGGCGTGCTGTACGCCTGCTACCGCCTTCTGGAGCTGTTGGGCTGTCGCTTTTACGCCGAGGATACCGAGGTGATCCCCACCCCCACCCCCGACGAGGTGGCCGCCGTCCTGCCCGAGGGCCTGGATCTGACCGAGGTATCCCCCTTTGAGTTCCGCGACCTGTACTGGACCTGCACCTACCGCCCCGACTTCGCGGTGAAGCGCCGCATCAACGCGGGCCTGGCGGGCGGCGGCTCCCACCGACGGGACATTTCTCCCGAGTGGGGCGGCTGTATCGGCTACGCAGGGCCTCATTTTGTCCATACCTTTGAGCGGTTGGTCCCCGCCCAGGAGTTCTTCGAGTCCCATCCCGAATACTTCTCCATGATCGATGGGGAACGCACCGCCAAGCATCTCTATTCCCAGCTCTGCCTCTCCAACCCCGAGGTGCTGGCCATCGTCATCGAGCGGGTCAAGGGTTGGCTCCGTGAAAATCCCTTGGCCGAGATCGTGTCGGTGTCCCAGAACGACAGCTTTGTGATCCAGTCCTACTGCACCTGCCCAGCTTGCGCCGCCGTGGACGCCGAGGAGGGCTCCCCCGCGGGCAGTCTCATCCGCTTCGTCAACGCCGTGGCCGAGGCCATCGAGCCCGAGTTCCCCAAGGTGGCCATCGACACCCTGGCCTACCAGTATTCCACCGTTCCCCCCAAGCTTACAAGACCCCGCCACAACGTCATGGTGCGGATGTGTACGGGCGGCTGCTCCTCCCACGCCATCGACGAGTGCGACCGCAACGGCGGCACCCGACAGTGGATCGAGGGCTGGGAAAAGATCTGCGACCGTCTCTACATCTGGGACTACACCACCGACTTCGCCCAGTACCTCAACCCCTTCCCCAATCTCCCCACCCATCAGCGCAACGCCAAGTTCTTCGCCTCCCACAATGTCAAGGGCGTGTTCGAGCAGGGCAACTACACGGGCGGCAAGAGCGGTGAGTTCGGTGAGCTTCGCTCCTTTATCCTCACCGAGGTGCTGTGGGATCCCGACAGGACCCCCGACACCGTGGGCTTCATGGAGGCCTACTACGGCGCGGGCGCGCCCTTTGTGCAGAAGTATCTGGACTACATCCACGAAAAGGTCAAGGATCTCCACTTCAATCTGGTGATCTCCGCCGCCAACCTGTGGAACCCCCTCATCCCCGACGGGGATATCCCCATGCTGGACGCTCTGTGGGCGGATGCCTACACCGCCGCTCTGGCGGGCGGTACCACCGCGGGCGGCTTCGGGATCCCCGCCGAGCTGGCCGCCCGGCACGTGGAGCGCTCCGCCCTTTGCCACCGCTGGTTCAAGCTGGACGGCAAGCGGGGGGAGTTTGCCGATGAGTCCGCCTTTGAGGGGCTGATGAACGCCTTTTACGCCGACTGCAAGCGGCTGGAGGTGACCAGGCTCAACGAGGGCGCGGACGTGCCTTGGGTCGAGGTGGAATAATGTACCGTCTTCCCTGCACCATTGAGTATATCCACGACGAGGTATCCCCCGCCTATATCCTGACCCTGTCCCGCGCCGATCTGCCACGGCTGACGGATCTTGTGGGAAAGATCAAGGACGGAAGCAGTAAGGGTGTGGAGCTGGCGGGGAAGGACGGCAAGGTGTGCCGTGTCGGTCGTGAGGGCGGTCTGTTGGTCTTTGTGATCGGGGACTTGACCCTGCGATTGGATGAAGACCAAGACGGGTGCTTTGTTTCCTTCCTTGCCGACATGACCGCCGACGCGCCGCGGTATGACCATATTGATCTGGAATTCCGTGACGCGGGGATCGACGTGGCGGTGCGGGTGAAAGGGTGAATTGCAGTTTATCGGTGCGTTGGGATGCGACCATGCAAGGGGGTTCTGGGGGCGAAGCCCCCAGAACCTACACAGGTGGCCGGCAGTGCCGAGGGCGGCTGCCGCAACACGAAAGCAGGCGAATATTCGGAGTTACTTGTTGCGGCCTACAAATGCCGCTAAAGCAGCATTTGTCCGTGGTGCGGCATATGGGAAAACGCCTCGGCGCGCACCGGTAGGTGCAAGAAAATTGCTGTGAGCCAAGGGATTTTTGGAAAATCCCTTGTTCCATATGTTCTTCGATATAGCCAATTTTCTTGCGGCTTCCGCCGCGC
>JAFQOC010000324.1 GCA_017420845.1 Clostridia bacterium | reverse complement strand
CCATCCTGCCTGACGCCGTTCCCGCCACCGAGGAGGACTGGGACACCGAGTACAACGATTACATCCTGTCCGTCCGCGTGGTGGAGTCCATCGACGAAGCCATTTCCCACATCACCCGCTACACCACGGGCCACAGCGAGGCCATCATCACCGAGAGCATGGCCGCCGCCAACCGCTTCCGTAACGAGATCGACGCCGCCGCCGTGTACGTCAACGCCTCCACCCGCTTTACCGACGGCGGGGAGTTCGGATTTGGCGCGGAGATCGGCATTTCTACTCAAAAACTTCATGCGAGAGGGCCTATGGGGCTTTACGCGCTGACGACGGATAAGTATTTGGTGGATGGAGACGGGCAAGTAAGATAAACCATGCGTTCATAGCGCGGAAAGATCACGCCGTGGGGCTGAGTTTATTCAAATTGAGTTCCACCCTCTCCCAGTCAGCTTGATAACAAAGAAAGGAATGCATGGACATGGGATTTTGGTTCTATATGCTTGTCATGACACTTCTATTGCCCACCACCCTAACAGTCATAGGCGCCATTTTTCGCAAAGCTTCCCCGCGCGACATCAATATGCTTGTCGGCTACCGCACGCGCCGCTCCATGCTCAGCAAAAAAACATGGGTCTTTGCCCATGCCTACTGCGGGAGGATCTGGCTATATAGTGGGCTTGTCCTGCTTCCTACCGTTCTGATTGCCATGCTCTGCGTGATTGGTCAGGATACAGATACCGTCGGCTGGGTAGGCGCGTCGTTGCTCGCGCTCCCGATCACGGTCATCATCGGTTCGGTCATCGCCACCGAAAGAGCCCTCAAAAAGAACTTTGACCCTTGGGGCCATCCCCTCCGCCGCAACGGTGAGGATACTGCCTCCTGAACATGTCGCAATATAACCGCAAAGAAGGATCTACATATGAACTACCGCACCGAACACGACTCCATGGGCTCCGTCCTCGTCCCCTCAGACCGCTACTGGGGCGCACAGACCCAGCGGAGCCTGGAGAACTTCCCCATCGGCGAAGAAAAGATGCCCGTGGCCATCATCCGCGCCTTCGGCTACCTGAAAAAAGCCGCCGCCCAGGCCAACGCCACCCTTTGCCCCACCCGCATGACCCCCGAGCGCGCCTCGGCCATTTGCCGCGCCTGCGACGAGGTGATTTCGGGGAAGCTGGATCGTCACTTCCCTCTCGCCGTGTGGCAGACGGGGAGCGGGACCCAGACCAACATGAACGCCAACGAGGTGGTGGCCAACCGCGCCAATGTCATCGCGGCGGGGCTGGACTCTGCCGAGGAGATCGAGAAGGCGGACAAACTGTGCCACCCCAACGACCACGTGAATATGTCCCAGTCCTCCAACGACACCTTCCCCACCGCCATGCACATCGCGGGGGTGCTGTCCATCCGTCGGGAGCTGATCCCCGCCCTTGGGAGGCTGATCGACACCATGGAGCGGCTGGAAGCCGAGAACCGGGGCATCATCAAGAGCGGCCGCACCCATTTGCAGGACGCTACCCCCATCCGCTTTTCCCAGGAGATCTCGGGCTGGCGGGGGATGCTGACGGTGAACCGCAACCAGCTGGAGGCCGCGGCCAACGGTCTGCGCTCCCTGGCCATCGGCGGCACCGCTGTCGGCACCGGCATCAACGCCCCCAAGGGCTTTGACGTCACCGTGGCGGGGATCCTGTCGGGGCTGACGGGGGAGACCTTCTACGCCGACGAGAACAAGTTCCACGCCCTCACGTCCAAGGACGAGCTGGTCTTCGCCCACGGGGCCCTGAAGGCGCTGGCGGCCAACCTCATGAAGATTGCCAACGACGTGCGGTGGCTGGCCAGCGGCCCTCGGTGCGGTTTGGGTGAGGTCTTTATCCCCGAGAACGAGCCGGGATCCTCCATCATGCCCGGGAAGGTCAACCCCACCCAATGCGAGGCCGTCACCATGGTGGCGGTGCAGGTCATGGCCAACGACGTGGCGGTGGGCATGGCCGCCTCCCAGGGCAATTTCCAGCTCAACGTCTTCATGCCCGTCTTGATCCACAACTTTTTGCAGTCGGTACAGCTTCTGACCGACGCTATGGATTCCTGGGGTACTCGCTGTCTGTCGGGGCTTACCGCCAACCGCGAAAAAATGGCCGAGAATCTTCACCGCTCCCTCATGACCGTGACCGCTCTGAACCCCCACATTGGCTACGAGAACGCCGCCAGAGTGGCCAAGATGGCCCACGGCGAGGGGATCACCCTGAAGGAGGCCTGCGTGCGGTTGGGGTATCTGACGGCGGAGGAGTTTGATGAGGTGTTTGATTTTGAGAGGATGGTGTGAAATTGCAGTTTATCGTTCCGATAAACTGCAATAGTGAAATACGCCTTACGGCGTGTGAATCGCTCGCAAGCGAGCCTGAAATACGCGCGTCGCGCGTGTGAAATTCGCCCGTTGGGCGAGTTGCGGAAAGAAACCCTACGGGTTTCTATTAAATATTACATAAAATGTAATGGACAGAACCGAAGGTTCTGCACCTCAACTTGCCCGAAGGGCAAAT
>JAFQOC010000323.1 GCA_017420845.1 Clostridia bacterium | reverse complement strand
GCGTAGCCGACCTTGTCCAAGTCTCTGACACCCCCGTGACCCGTCCCCCTATTGAGCCCGCCGATTATGGAATCCGGCCCAGCGAGGGCTTGGAATATAAGTTGACGGGAAACTACTACACCGTCGTGGGTATGGGCACATGCACCGATGCAAAACTGGTGATTCCCGCCGAATACGAGGGGAAGCCCGTGAAGGCCATCGGGGATAATGCTTTTGCCATATACGATGAAGGAAAGCAAGGTTACGTCGCCTTTGATAAAATTACGAGTGTTGTGATCTCCGAGGGGATCGAAATCATTGGGGAAAGAGCGTTTTCACTCTGTACGAATCTCCGCAACGTCCGACTTCCAAACACTTTGAAAGCATGGGGAAAAACCTCCTTTGGCTGGTGTTCTTCCTTGGTTGAGGTCACGATTCCCGAGGGAATCAAAGAGATCCCTGCATCTGCTTTTCTTGAATGCTCTTCGCTGCAAAAGGTTACGTTACCGACTACGGTACGCACCATTGGAGACAGCGCATTCCAGGGCTGTGAGAGCCTGTACGAAATCAATCTCCCCGAGGGCTTGGAGACTATTGGATCGTCGGCTTTCAGGCAGTGTTTTTCACTGAAAAATATGTATATTCCTTCCACCGTCAAACAAATTGGATCAGGGGGGCTCCGAAGCGACGGTGATCTGATCTGGGGTGGTTTTATGAGTGAGGAGATTCCCGAGGGATTGTCTAAAGGCGACATTAAACCGGAGGGCTGGATCCATAACCTGTACTATCAGGGGACTCTGGAGCAGTATTTGGCATTGGTGGGAACCAAGATAGGAGGCACGGCTAATACGACCGAGATTGCCCGTTATACCGTGAATCTTTACATAGATGGAGATCTGGTGGACTTCCTGACCATCCCCGAAGGAGTCGTGATCCCTGACCAGGCATTTGCAAACTGCCAAAGCCTTAAAGGTATCATTCTACCTGAAACCTGCTTTACCTCTTATGATAAGCTTAATGCTGTTATTGGATATGATGCGTTCAGGGATTGTCCAAATTTGGAATGGATCGTTATTCAAGGCGAGCTGCCGCAGGATTCTCTGCTCAAATCCGAAACGGGAAATTGGTTAAATACGATTGCTCCTGTAAAGACGCATATAGGAAAAAATTCGCGTACTATGGCCTATACTATTGCGACAGTGGCAACGAGACGGCTGTATATTTGCTCCACCGAAAGCGAGGCAGCTCCGTTCCTCGGGCGGTTTCTGTTCCAATGCAATGAAGACGAGGAATCCTATAAGTACCCCAATGTGGAGGTCTTCTACGAGGGCGAGTGGCACTATGACGAAAACGGTCATCCCACCCCTAATACCGACTAAAGGAGTAAGCCCATGAAAAAACTCATTATCATAATTCTCGCCGCCCTCCTTTTGGTTCTCTCCTTAACAGCCTGCCAAAACCGTCGCGGTGCATTAAAGGAACACATGAGCGATCAGACCGAACAGATCCCCGTTGATACCCCTGTTCAGGTCTACAAGAATATGAACCAGGAGCAGTTGGAGGCTGATTACCAAAGTGACCGTGTCCTTTATGCACCAACGGTATTGGATGGCATCGTGGATATCCCTTGCTACTATATCTTCAAGAGTAGTAGCCAGCCGGGTGGACTTGCTTACAGTAAACTTACCAACACCTTTACAACTCTGTGCCGTGACCCCTTCTGCAAGCATGAGGACACGTGGAGCTGTATTTTCTCAGAAGAAGGTGCGAATTATATTTCGGAGATCCAAGTGTACGGTGATCGGGTGTATTTTCTGGTTGAACGTCTCGTCGGACATAATCATGTAGGCTACCTGTACTCCACCGACTATCTGCTCAACGACTTGAAGCAGGAATATGAATTCCCCGTCATGGTGGAAAGTCAATATGAGGCGATTGAAAACGATCATGGTATCCAATATGAATATTCCCATAATAGTTTTATGTGTAACGTCATTTTCTACGGAGAGCTGGTGTTTTATAACGACTTTACGCTGGATCAAAACGAGACCATCATCCCCACTATATACACCGTAGATATCAGCAAGGGGGAGGACGCACAACCAACTGTGTGGAAGGAAAATCTGTATGCGCAGTCCTGTAAGCTGTACGGAGATGTGCTGGGCTGGCAGAACGAGGATAACGAATGGGTCTATTACGATCTAGCCACCAACAAGTATCTTCCCGATTATACAAGGCCTGATTACAATGTCACCTTGGCCGAGGGCTACAAGCGTGGGATTCAGCTCGTCTGCGAGGAGTATGCCTACGTGACCGTCCAGCATACCACTACCATGTTTCAGAATGACCCCCACTTCAAGTATTACACCACCGCTTACGAAATGAGCGGTGCGCGCCCCCTGTTCCAAAGACAGGGCGGGGATATCTACCGTGTCAAGACCGACGGCTCGGACGGTAGTATACCTGAATTGATTGCATCCTTGACTACCGACGGTAAGCCCGATCTGATTTGGGGCTTCTATACAGACGGAAAGACCCTCATCGTGGAGTATGAGACTTATAAGGATTTCCAAAATGAGTACAATCAAGAGCTGAATTTGGATGATCCTACCGATCAGATGTTTGTCGAAATGGGTGCGTATGTATCGCCTCCCGCGAAGAAGTATGCTATTATTGACTTGACAACTGGAGAGGTTCATAAGCCCCAAGAAAATTCCTGAAATATTTTGAAAAATTCGCTAAAATCTGTAATATGCCCCCAAAAACGTCATCTACATAGGTGAAGGCCTTTGAAGTCAAGAAAGGAGAAACCTATGAACGATCAAGAGATTATCGACCTGTATTTCGCTCGTGACGAACGAGCCATTAGCGAGACCGTCAAGTCCCACGGTGCGGCTTGTATGCGGGTCTCTATGAATATCCTGGCTAACCGCTCCGATGCGGAGGAATGTGTCAACGACACCTATCTGAAAGCCTGGAACATCATTCCCCCCGAGCGCCCAAACGCCTTTCGTGCATGGCTCTGTCGTGTTGCCCGCAATTTTGCTCTCATGCGCTACCGTACCCTCCACCGCAAAAAGCGCAACTGTGAAATGGAGATTTTGTACTCCGAGCTGGAGGAATGTGTTCCCATGCCCGAGGACATGAGCGAGGGCGCAGATACCAGCGCCCAAGTGTTAGGAAAGCATATATCCAACTTTCTGGACACCCAGGAAAAGCTGGATCGCACCCTGTTTCTGGGTCGCTACTTCCACGGCAGTACGGTACAAGCTTTGGCCAAGGTCTGTGGAATGCGGGAGAATACGGTGGCGGTGCGCCTCCATAGGACCCGCGAAAAGCTCCGAGCCTACTTGCAGGAAAGGGGGTACCGCATATGAAGGGTCAAGACCTGTTTGAAGCCATGAGCTATGTACGCGACGACATCGTAGAAGAATCTCTGGATATGTACGAGGATGCCGCCATTGTCGCCCCGCCTGTGCGGGAAAGCCTCCTTGCCCGCTTTTTCCAAAGCAACTGGGGCGTGGCTATGATCTGCGCCGTCGTTTCCCTCTGCGTGCTGTCAGGGATCATCTGGGCAGGGCACCACGATCCCTTTGGACATGGGCACGGGGGGACGGAGGAGAGTGAGACGGTCACCGAACCCAACTCCGAGGATACAACTACCACAGAAACCAACCGATTGCTTAATACAATTCCGAATACCGATTGGTATCCTGACATTCCCGACGAGCCTGTGACCTATCCTTCCATTGAACCGGGAGACTATGGCACCGAGCCGAGTGTGGGTTTGGAATATCGCTTGACGGGGGATTATTATACCGTTGTCGGTATGGGAAGCTGTACCGATGTCAAACTGGTCATTCCCTCCGAGTATGAAGGGAAGTCGGTGAAAGCCATCGGAGATCATGCGTTTTGTAAATATGACCAAGACAAACAGCAATATATAGGAAACGACAATATCACGAGTGTGGTGGTATCGGAGGGAATAGAACAGATCGGTCAATCCGCTTTCTACAACTGTTCAAGCCTCCAAAATATTCAGCTTCCGACCACGCTTCGCTCTTTGGGTCAAGGTGCCTTTCGCGATTGTACAGCCTTGGTGGAGGTTACCGTACCTCAAGAAGTCAGCGAAATCCCACTGTACACCTTTGACGGATGCACGAACCTATTAGCCGTACATTTATCTGATGGCGTAAAAGTAATCGCTTCCTATGCTTTCTCATACTGCGAACGTCTTCATACCGTGGATATGCCTGCGGTAGAGGTCATTGATGGAGAAGCGTTTCAAGGTAGTTATTCCTTTATCAACATTCATATTCCTGCTACAATTAGAAAGATCAATGCCAACAGCTTGCGAGGCTTATTTGATATCCAATACAATACCCAATTAAATGCCACCCCAGGACACAGCAACGGTGATCCCCGTCCCGAGGGGTGGATCCACAATCTCTACTACGAGGGAACACTAGAGCAATATTTGGAACTTGTAAAAAATACAAACGGCTATCCTATGCACATGTATGCCATCAATTTCTATATTGACGGGAACCTTTTGGAGTATCTGACCATTCCCGAGGGGGTGTCCGTACCACGGGATGCGTTCCGATACTGTCAAAGCCTAAGAGGCGTAATCCTCCCGTCGACTATAGCAGACGGCTCTAGCGCCAATAGTTTTGAACCCTCCGGTATTTTTTCAGACTGTCCCAACCTGGAGTGGATTGTTGTGCAAGGAAGCCTTCCTTCGGATCATGTGACCGAGGACGTGTTCAACAATACCTACTATACCTGGCTGGAGAACAATTTCTCAATAAGTTACAAAAATAGCCTATATTACTTTGCCCAGGCCACAGTAAGAACCCGCCATATCTACTTGACCGATACCACCGAAGCTGCAGAGGTATATATCAACAATTATGTATACATGTGCAACGAAGGGGATGTTTTGAATGTCTACCCCAATATTGAAGTTCATTATGCGGGTGAATGGGAATGGAACCAAGACGGAACACCCACTGTAAAGTCTTGAGGAGGTGGCAATATGACGCATGTTTCTAAAAGATGGATATCCTTTTTTCTAACAGCTTTGCTTCTCATGACTGCACTATCTTCCTGCCAAAACCGTCGTGCCGATTTGGCGGAGAAGGTAACGGGTGATGACAGCAGTACAATTGATCCTGCATGCCCCGTGGATGCATACGCCCATATGGACGAGGCAGAGCTTATGGCCTATTACGAAAGCACTGCACATCTGTATAATTCAACCGGTGCGGCAAGCGCATTCGTCAATACACCATATTATTACATTATTGCAGATGCCAATTTGTACGGTTATCAAGCGTATAGCAAGCTTACGGGACAAAAAGTATATTTGTGTCAGGATAGTTATTGCAGACATGACGATGATGCTTGTGTTTTTTCAGGTATGGGGAATCACATGATTGAAGAATTTATCGTTCATAAAGGCCGTATATACTATCTGATATTCTTTGATGACCATAATCAGTTTTTCAAATTATACTCTACAGATCTTCTGTTCCATGATCTGCGTTTGGAGCATGAATTTGAAATAATGGTGGATAGCCAGTTTGAAATCGTCACAAATGAAGAGGGTGACGAGCAAACGAAATATTTGTTTCAGGATAGTATTACAAACCTGTGTTTTTATGATGACAAGGTATACTATTGCAGTTTTGCAGTGACACAAGAAGAAAAGATCATATCTACTGTCTATGTTCTCGATCTTCTGACAAAAGAGACACGCATCTTTATAGATGATGATGAAGTGCGTGCACGGTTGTCTTTGACCGGCAGTATTCTGAACTGGAAAAACACCGAATGTGCCAGTGAAGATGAGAAAGACGTGTATTATGATTTAGAAACGCAGACGTTTGTAACCGATTATGTACCGTCAACCAGACCCAAAGTAAAGCTTGCCGAAGGGTATGAAGCATTGGGTAGCTATGTAATAATTGGCGATTCTGTCTATACAAGCTTGAATCATTTGACAGCTCCTTTTTCGAATGACCCGTATTTGGAATACTACCAAATTGAATCTCCGGCAGGATGGCGGGATAGTCGCTATATATTCCTGAAAGGAGGCGGTGAGATTTTCTCTGTTAAGCAGGACGGTTCCGACGGCGGTGTACCGGAATTGCAAGTCAAAATGACGACAGATGGGATTCCTGATATCATCTATAGTATGACAACTGACGGAAAAACCATACTTGTCAAATATGAAACATATCTGGATTTCCGTAATGGGTATAATGATATCACTCTTGAGGAGGATTGGTATCTTGGTACGCAAGATACCCCAAAAGCCTATAAGTATGCTATCATTGACCTGACCACAGGAGAGATTCACAAAACCCAATCATAACCCACAGGGGCGGAAATCTCCGCCCCTCATTACAAAAGAAAGGACACCCGCCATGCTGACTTTTGAACTCAAAAAGCTCCTCGGCAACAAATTTCTCATCATCTTCTTTTCGGTGCTGTTCCTCATCAACGCGGTGCTGTCCCTTTACGAGGCCAATACTGCCAAAGCCTCCGCCGAGCAGATGGAGCCCGATAAAAAGCGGGCGATCCTTGCCATGTTCGACCGCTACCGTGATGATCCCGAGGGCTTTCTGCAAAACGAATATCAGCCAATTCTGGATTATAAGCAGGAGTGGGAGCGTAAGCGAAACGAATACATGAAGTACGCAACCGAGCAGGGGATCCCCTCCGAGGAAATGAACCTCGCCTACTACTGGGAGGACTACGATCAGTCCAAGATCGACGCCTACTATAACCTCTACATCTACTTCAACCGCGCCACCGAATCGGGTAAGGCTTACTACGACAATGTTACCGACCTGCTGAACGCCGCTCATCGAGCCAAAGGTGAGCTGGTCATGCTGGGCAAGACCGAAGACAGCTACGACTACGGCTATCAGCAGGACATCATCGACATCTATACCGTCAACCGCGAACTGCCCCTTGATCCCACCTACCCATCGGGCTGGGATGCCTATTTCTCCTACACGGGCGGCAACCTCTGCACTTTGCTGTTCCTTCTGGTGTTGATCCCGGGGCTGCTTCTGGACGAAAAAAAGAGCGGTACACTCCCCCTCATCCACACCACTAAACGTGGCTATATACCGCTCATACTCATGAAACTGACCGCCCTGATCACTGCGGTGGTTCTCACCGTAGTGATCTATAGCGGTGCGAGCCTGGCCATATTCGGCTTTGTGCAGGGGGGCTACTCACCCCTTTCCGACTTCGTGCAGGTCTTTGAAAGCTACCACTACTGTCCTTATCTCATCACGGTGGGTGAATATCTGGTTTTGAGCCTCCTGATCAAGGTGCTGATGCTCAACGCCACGGGAATGCTGCTCTTACTGCTTTCCCGACTCATAGGCAGTCACATCATGACCTACGCCGTGTCGGTGGTTTACGTAGGGATCCATTTTGCATTGAGCAGTCTGGAATACGTCAACCCCAATCACCCCGTCCGTTTGCTCAACCTGTTCACCGCCATGGACACCTCGGTGGGCTTCGGACGGTATTACTCCATCAATCTGTTTGGGACGGGCGTACCGTACATGACCTGCCTGACCGCTTTGTGGGGGGCTGTTCTTGTGAGCGCGGGTGTAGCCGTCACCCTCCTGTTCTGTCGTGCGGGACGGGCGCACACGGTGAAGGCTCCGGCCAAGAAAGCCCTACATATCAAGCTCCCCCCCGTGACCGTCCCTTGCCTATCCCGTACCCTCTTTGGTTTTGAAGTCCATAAGCTACTGGTGGCGGGCAAGTATCTGTTGCTGATCCTATTGATCCTTGGTATCAAGATCGCCATTACCGATGACATGACCTACCACCAGCCCGTGGGGGATGTGATCTACCAAAGCTACATGACCCGCCTGGAGGGTGAGTGGACGCAGGACAAGGGCGACTATCTGGATGCCGAACGCGCCGCTATAGAGGAGCTGAAGGCCAAGGAGGAGAGCATGAAGAGCCTCCTTGAAACGGGAGAGATCAGCGGCACCGAGTACAATGAATACCGCAAGAGCCTCTACGATGCCAAGGTGCGGGATGCCATTCTCAGCCGTGTGGAAATGCAGGAAAGCTACATTCTCACCCAAAAAGAGGCCGGAAAAGAAGCTCATTTCGTTTATGCTACGGGTTGGGATGCGCTCTTTGATCTGAAATTCGACTACCTGCTGTTCGCACTCCTGCTCATTCTGGGCGTGGGGATCTTTACGCCGGAGTTCTTCGGGATCTCACCCATTATCCGCGCCACAGGCAAGGGACGGCGGCATACTCTAGTCACCAAGTATGCGCTGGCGATCACTCTCGCGCTGACCATGGGTATTCTGTTCGCTACACTGGATTTCATTAAGATGAATCAGCTCTATAGCCTTCCCGCATGGGATTCGCCTGCATTGAGCTTGGCAACGCTATCCAACTTGGCCATACCCATGACCCTGCGGGGCTATTTCATTACCTATGAGATCACAAAACTCATAGGATTCATCCTGCTGACCGTTGCCGCTGTGTCGGTATCTCTGCTACTGAAAAAGGCCGTCCACGCCTTGTCTGTCACGGTGTTGGTAACCCTGCTCCCCTTCGTGCTGACCCGCTTGGGACTGACCGCCGCCAGGTACATGGATGTTACCGCCTTGTTGCAGGGAAGCGTGTATCTGGAAATGGCGATGGATTTACCCGTTTACGCTGTTTCCTTTACTGTTGCTGTAGTCGGAGTCTCGGCACTGTGCGTGTGGTGGAGCGGACGAAAATGGGTGAAAGGATAATTACACACATACCCGTAAAATTGCATTGAAACATTATTTCGAGAATAACGAAAGGAAACGTATCATGAAAAAAACTTTGCTTATTACACTGACAGGCATACTGCTGCTGTCCTCGTTTGCTTCATGCTCATCCTGCTCCCGCAGGAATAACTACGAGGATCAACTGGAGGAGCAGTCCACTCATGCTTACGAAAAGCCACTCGATGAACAGTATGATACCCCCACCATTCACAAGAGCGGAAGCACGCCCTACTACGCGGACAAAAGCGTGGAGGATCTGGAAACCCTGTTTTTGAACAGTTCCCGCAATGTCCAATCCTTAGGTGCGCGTATAGTTCCTACAGGCGTTGTTTATCAAAACAGTCTCGGTGCGTCGGGAACACCGCAGATGTATTTCTACAATAAACTGACAGGAAACATCAGTGCATGGTGTGCCGATCCGCTCTGCACTCATGAGTTGGCGGAATGTGTATGGTCAGATGCGGAGATCTTGTATATTGGAACCGAGGAGATCATATTCCAGTCCCGTTTTGATGGGAATACAAAACTGTATGTTTGTGATCTTCAACGAAACAATGTGCAGGAGATTTATGATATTGCTGAATATTACGTAAAGGACAAATATGGAGATGGGTATTTGGTCTACTTTGACATGATCGTTGTTGATTATGTTTACGAGGATCATGTATACGTCGAATACAAAGCTTATAGTGAGGATAATGCGGGTGTAACAGGTATCTACACCATCGATCTGAAGTCAATGGAATTTGAAATGCGCTTTGAAATTCCTAAGACGGTCAGCCTACTCGCATGGATCGAAGATTCGATATACTACATGGATTCGTCTCAAAGTGGGAAGATCTTCCGTGCAGACCTGAATCTTGAAAACGAAGAATTTGTCACAAATGGGGACGGCATCGCAGCATATACCGAGCGATATTTAGTTATCAATCAACAAAAGAAGGGTGACCGCTATCCCGCAGTATCTTGCGTATACGATCTGCAAACCAAGAAGACCTATGATCTTCCAGACAATCTGGGTAACTCTTGTACCATCTCGGGAGATTACATCTATTATGAGCGCAACTTGACCGAGAGTGAGATGGAAAACGACCCTATGAAGGATTATTATACCTGGAAATGGGAGTACAAAAAGAAGCCCATGAATGCTCAAACCCAAGGTGCAGGAAAAATTTACCGTGTCAAGATCGGAGAGAACAAGGAGGAGTGTGTTCTCCAATTGACTTACAAGGATGTTCCCGTTCGCATTGACAGCATAACCGCTGATGGTGAGGTTGTTTACTTTTCCTATCACCATTATGAGCAATTTAAGAATCACCTGAATCAGGACTTTGCCGAAAGCTCCAACGAGCCTTTACACTATGCTGTGGCTGATTTGCAAAATGGTACGGTAAAGGTGTTGGATTTTTCAAATGCTGAATAGACAAAGAGGAATAAGATATGTTCAGATTCGAATGTAAAAAACTCATCAGCAACAAATTCATCCTCGGACTGTTCATCCTCCTGTTCCTCTTGAACGCCCTTTTGTCCTACTCCGAGGCCAAGCACGATCCCGCAACCGACCTATCCGAGGACGTGTTGGCGGCTCTGGAGGCCTACAACGAGGATCCCGAGGCATGGAAAGCCGAGTATGACCGCCTGACTGCCTACTATAACGAGGTGTTTTACCCCAAGGTACAGCAGGAAATGCAAGAATTCCTTGAGAAGAATCCCAATGAGCGAATTGCTATCCGTAACTACATCGCCAGCGTTGCGCTGAATAAGACCGTTATTATCGCCACCCACGTAGTTTCCGACGTGGAGTTCATCGCCCGCGAGGCCATCATGCTCAAAAAGGGCGTGATCTCGGACAGCGGCAGCCCCTACGAGCTGACACAAAAGATCGAGGGCCAGGTCTGGCAGACCGTGGTAGCCGCCGAGGAGGTACAGGCTATGCAGGAAAAATTCCGAGTGGTCAATATCCAGAACGGCGAACAGGGTGTGATTCTGCGCATTCTGTCCGATGTGAAGCCCACCGAGGATTCCGTGACCGTGGTGCCGTCCTTGGAGGATTACTATCTCTACGTGTTCGGGGATATTCTCTAACAGTATTCGACTTTGCTGTATCTATCTCCACCAAACGCTACTCAGACGAACACTTACTTCTTTAGCGGCGGATTTGCCGTCAAGGTTTCGCTCTGATATGAACAGCAAAACGCCATCTTAGATGAAAGTCTAAGGTGGCGTTTTGCTATTATCTCTATCTAATTCTGCACTTCACTATCGCCTCGGTAACGTCGGTCAAAACAAGTACACCGTCTTGGTTATAGGCTTCGATCGTGACCTCTACAAGTCCGTTCTTGGCGTTGCGCTTGACAAGATTGGTTATTGTAGCTTTTCCCGTAAGCACATCATCGGCAAAAACAGGCTTTAACCATTCGATCTTGGTGGATTTTCCTGCAAGCAGTTCTTCACCGAAAAAGTCCACCTCCAAATACTTTGCCCATACCGACATAAAGGACATCACACCGGGAGCAATCAGCTTGCCGAAGGTCGTAGTCTTGGCATATTCCTCGTCGGTATGAAGCGGAATATGATCGTAATCAAGAGCAAAAGCCATCATTTTTTCTTTCTCAATTATGGCAGGTGCTATATCCACCATCATACCGATCTTCAAATCATCAAAATACATATCTCTTTCACCTCGCGAGTAACCCATCTATAAATTGCCTTGCAAGTCTTGCGCTTCTTCCGCCGCGTTCAAGTGCAAAGCGCTCGGCAAGCAGATCAATCTCATCTGCCGGCATATCTATGCCGTGTTCTTTTGCCAAGTGATGAACGATGTTTAAGAAGGTCTGTTTGTTAGGCTTGGAGAAGGTGATATGGATACCGAAGCGCTCCGAAAGAGATATAAGCTCTTGCATCGTATCGTTGCGGTGAACATCATCTCCTTCTCTATCAGAAAAGGTTTCCTTTATGATATGCCGACGATTGCTTGTAGCATAAATTACCACGTTACTTGACTTTGCCGTAACCGAGCCTTCGAGCACAGCCTTTAGCGCGTTGAAATTATCATCGTCCGCGGGGAACGAAAGGTCATCAATGAACAACACGAATTTCAGCGGATTGCTTGAAAGCTCGTCCAAAACCTTGGGAATACTGCGAAGCTGATCCTTCCGCATTTCAATAATGCGAAGCCCCTCTCCCCACAGCGCATTGGCTACCGCCTTTACGGTTGAGGATTTACCTGTACCGGCATCTCCCGTAAGCAGAATGTTTGCCGCAGGCTTACCTACAAGTAATGCTTTTGTGTTATCTATCACGATTTGACGCTCGTGCTCATAATCCACGAGATCACAAAGCTCGGTCTTATCGGGATGTAGAACGGGAACGATACAACCGTCCTCGTCCACGTAGAACATTCTGTGCTTTGCATAGATGCCGTAGCCGTATTTTTCGATATTCTCCGCGCGATGCAGATAGATGTCCTTCAAGCGAAGCTTGGTGGTTGTAAAGTTGGGGAGGAATCCGTTGTACTTCAGAGGAGCGCAAAGCGTTTCCTTATCAAGCGTGGATACCTCTTGCAGGACCTCCAGCTCCGCTTCCACGGCATCCCGCATATAGCTTGGTACGGATTTCTTTGCGCCGATCGTTTTTACATAAGCGTTTTCGCTGTTCATGCAAAGCTCTTTGACGTATTCTCCGAGATCTCCGCCGTTGGCCGCATACAAAAGAGATACGAATTCGGCATAGCTTGCGACGGAGGGATGCTTGATGTGGGAAAACAGCGCGTCAAGCACTCGATCCTCCAAAAGATCGCGGAAAATACAAAGAGCGAATAATTTGTCCTTGAGTTCTTTCATCATCAATTCAGTATTGCCCCCGAAGCACCGCCCGAAACGAGAGCCGCATAGCGCTTCAGATACCCTGTCAGCTCTTTTTTCTTGGGTACAAAATTCTTCATTCGCTCGGCAAGGACCGCCTCGTCTACCTTCAGCTCAACGGTGTTTTCGGGAATGTTGATGCTGATGATGTCGCCATCCTCAACCACTCCGATCATACCGCCCGAGGCTGCCTCGGGTGTGACGTGACCGATACACGCGCCGCGGGTTGCCCCGCTGAAGCGCCCGTCGGTGATGAGGGCAACGCTGTTGCCAAGCCCCATACCCATAATAGCGGAAGTGGGGTTCAGCATCTCGCGCATGCCGGGACCGCCCTTGGGGCCTTCGTAGCGAATGACGACTACGTCACCTGCTACGATCTTGCCTGCATTGATAGCCGCCTGCGCTTCCTCTTCGGAATCAAATACCTTGGCAGGGCCTTCGTGAACCAGCATTTCGGGAAGAACGGCAGAGCGCTTGACCACGCTTCCTTCGGGAGCAAGGTTGCCCTTGAGTACCGCAATACCGCCTGTTTCGCTATAAGGGTTTTCCACCGGGTGAATGACCTCGGGGTTGAGATTGATACATCCCGCAATGTTCTCACCGATCGTCTTGCCGGTAACCGTCATGCAGTCTGTATGGAGAAGATTCTTTTTGGTCAGCTCGTTCATGACCGCATAGACACCGCCTGCCTCGTTGAGATCCTCCATATAAGTGCGACCTGCGGGAGCAAGGTGGCAGAGGTTCGGCGTTACCGCGCTGATCTCGTTGGCAATATCGAGATTTAACTCCACACCGCATTCGTGGGCGATGGCGGGCAGATGGAGCATACTGTTGGTGGAGCAACCCAGCGCCATATCCACGGTCAAAGCGTTCATAAGAGCCTCTTTGGTCATGATGTCGCGGGGACAGATATTCTTGCGAACAAGCTCCATCACCGCCATACCTGCGTGCTTGGCAAGCTCGATACGGGCGGAGTAGACGGCGGG
>JAFQOC010000322.1 GCA_017420845.1 Clostridia bacterium | reverse complement strand
TATGGTATACTGAAATTTAGACCAAAATCCACGCCGAAAGGAAGGCTTTCACCATGAAGTCCGTCCGTACCATATACAAGATGGGCATGGGCCCCTCGAGCTCCCATACCATGGGCCCCGCCTTTGCCGCCAAGACCTTCAAGGACACCCACCCTGAGGCCGACCGCTTCAAGGTCATCCTCTACGGCTCCCTGTCCAAGACGGGCAAGGGCCACGGCACCGACCGCGCCATCACCGACACCCTCTCCCCCATCCCCGCCGAGATCGAATTCAATATGAGCGACGAGATCGCCGCCACCCACCCCCACCCCAACCCCCAGGATTTTATCGGCTACGCGGGGAACATCGAGATCGGGCGGATGCGCTTTCTGTCGGTGGGCGGCGGTGAGATTCGCATGGACGGTGAGGAGAGCCGCTTGGCCCTGCCCCCCGACCTCTACGCCGAGGAGAGCTTTACCGCCATCGCCGAGATCTGTAAATCCCGGGGCATCCGCCTGTCGGACTACGTCTTCGAGCACGAGGACGCCGACTTCCCCGCCTTCCTCCTGGACGTCTGGCACACCATGACCGCCGCCATCCGCGAGGGGCTGACCCATACGGGCATCCTTCCCGGCGGACTGGAGGTGGAGAGAAAGGCCCAGAGACTTTACAACCAGCGCCACATCGACGAGTCTCCCCAGACCCGCGAGAACCGCCTGGTCTGCGCCTACGCCTTCGCCGTCAGCGAGCAGAACGCCGACAACGGCATCATCGTCACCGCCCCCACCTGCGGTTCCTGCGGTGTCCTCCCGGCTGTTCTGAAGTATATGCAGGACAAGAATGGGTTTTCCGACCGCGACGTGGTCCGCGCTCTGGCCGTGGCGGGGCTCATCGGTGATCTGGTGGCTACCAACGCCTCGGTCAGCGGGGCGGAGTGCGGCTGTCAGGCCGAGGTGGGCACCGCCTGCTCCATGGCCGCCGCCGCCCTCTGCGAGCTGTTTGAGATGGGCATCGACCAGATCGAGTACGCCGCCGAGATGTCTCTGGAGCATCATCTGGGTCTGACCTGCGACCCCGTCTGCGGTCTGGTGCAGATCCCCTGCATCGAGCGCAACGCCGTGGCCGCCATGCGGGCCATCAACGCCCTGTCCCTGGCCAACTTCCTCTCGGGGAGCCGTAAGATCTCCTTTGACCTGGTGGTGGAGACCATGTACCGCACCGGTCTTGACCTCTCCCACCTCTACCGCGAGACCTCCGAGGGGGGACTGGCGAAGCTGTATCAGCATCCCTCGAATTGACAAATTGGGGTTTAGCCGCGAGTTTGTAACCCGATATGCACAATGATACCGCTATGTAATGGGCGCACACACAGGTGCGCCCCTACCCTATTTATTTGTTCAGGATAATACCGGTTTGGTTTTTGGATGCTCGGTAGGGGCGCACCTATGTGTGCGCCCGCCAACCCAAACGCACCGATTTGTTCCTGCAAACAGTTCGCCAAACCCAAATTTGAAACATCAAGGAGCCTGTATGTCTCTGCCAACTCATATCCAACAAACCTACACCGCCATCCTCCGCGAGGAGCTGGTCCCCGCCATGGGCTGTACCGAGCCCATCGCCATCGCCTACGCCGCCTCCATCCTCCGCCACGCCCTGGGGACTGACCCCGCCACTCTGCGGGTGGAGCTGAGCGGCAACATCATCAAGAACGTCAAGTCTGTCATCGTCCCCGCCACCGACGGGATGCACGGCATTGAGGCCGC
>JAFQOC010000321.1 GCA_017420845.1 Clostridia bacterium | reverse complement strand
GGGGGGTGCGGGGGCGGCCCCCCGCCACCCCGCCTTACCGCAACCCAACCCGCCGATAAACCCAAATTTGAAGGTCGATCTCAGGATTTTCATCGAATCAAATTACTTTTCTGCCTTTTGCACAAAAAAACATCTTCCTCTTTGTTCAAAAAACCAACCCCCCTCGCTTTTCCCTTGAAAATACCGGGGATTTGGGGCTTTTTTTATTGACAAAAAAAGGTTTTCATGCTATAATATCCGGTGAGGAACCGTCGTTTTCTTGAAAATGACGTCCCGTGAGCAGTCTCGTTCATCATTGTTAACAGTTTCGTATTGAATTCTTAACAATTTTGGTGTATGATAGTGTCACCAATAACCGCGTTCAAGGGGGACGCGGTCCGTGTGCGTGACTGCCACAAAAAAATTTTTTGGAGGAAATTACTCATGAAGAAGATTTTTGCAATCGTTATGACTGTTGCTATGCTTCTGTCTCTCGGCGCTGTGGTTGCTTCTGCTGCAGAAGTTCCCCCCGTGTCGTGGACTCCCGGTAACTTCGCTGTTGCCGATCCTTCTGACTTCACCCCCGTTGGTGACGTCAAGATCACTTGGGACGCCGAGGCCGGCAAGAAGCTGGACCTGTCCGACGGTGACATGGCCGAGTGGGCCGAAGCCGGTTACAACATGATCACCATTGACGCTGCCAACATGGTTTCTTGGGTTGGCGGTGCCGCCGGTGAGGTTGACCCCGGTATGCCTGCCAACTGGTCCATCTCTACCTACTTCGTTGCTGATGCTGACTACCTCTACATCGGCTTCTACGTAACCGATCCCGCATTCGCATACGGTACTGATGCCGGATCCTACAATGGTGACGCTTTCCAGGTTTGCATCGACTTCGGTGGCAAGCTGGGTCAGGTCGTTGTTGAGGATCCCGATCGCGTTACCAACCCCAAGAACATTTTCTACTCCTTCACTTGCCTTTCTGACGGTGCTCCCATTCAGATCATGCGTCAGGAGTCCGACCAGGACGGTTTGCTGTCTGAGGAAAACGGCGACGGCGTGAAGGGTGCTGCTAAGAAGACCGATACCGGTTGGTCCGCAGAGTTCGCTCTGTCTTGGGATCAGATGTACAATGACTACCTCTGGAAGGCTTGGGAAGAGGACAAGAAGATCTACGTCGGTTCCGACGAGCTTCTGCCCCTGAAGATCGGTTGCGCTCTGTACTACCTGGATCGTTCCGAGCCCGGCGGCGGCATCAACTGGGCAGCCGGTACCTCCAACGGCCAGCTGCTTGAGGATGACGTGACCCCCGGTGTGTCCTGGACCTGCTACGACAACGGTATCCAGGCTAAGCTGGAGTACGAGGAGGGCATCACCTTCAACTGCGAGGGTATCGTAGTTCTGCCCGTTACCGAGACCACTCCCGAGGAGACCACCGCTGAGGAGACCACCGCTGAGGAGACCGAGGCTCCCACCACTGCCGCTCCTGAGACCGAGGCTCCCACCGATCCCGCTACTGAGGCTCCCACCACCGCCGACACCACCGCCGAGGCTACCGAGGGTGGTAAGGATGGTTGCGGTTCCGTCATCGGCTTCGGCGTTATCGCTGTTTTGGCCGCTGCCGCTGCTGCTGTCGCTCTGAAGAAGGACTAATTTGCGCCTGTATTCAGTTTGACTGACCTCAAAGCACAATCAGACCCCACCTGCCCCTTGCAGGTGGGGTTTTTCTCTTTTCCATCAATGCAAATTGCACAAAAATTATGACGGAATTTGAAACAAAGGGGAGACCGTATTGACAGAGGGGGGGTGGCGTGCTATAATGACAATGGAGGGGTGTCCCCGCGGGGATGCTCAAAAACTGATACAGAGAGGAGATCCGTTATGAAAAAGTGTTTGGCCTACCTCGCCATTCTGTCCCTGCTTCTGTCCCTCGGTACGGTCTTTGCCGCCGCCGAGCTGCCTCCCGTGAGTTTTACTCCCGGCAGGTTCCTCGCCGATATCCCCGAGGCCTACTCCACCGTGGGAACCGTTACGGTGGATTGGAAGCCCGATATCACGAGTCAGATCGACATGACCGACGGCGACCTGTCCGACTGGTACGCCGCGGGACTGACTGCCACCGAGATCACCTCCTACAACATGGTTTCGTGGGTGAGAGACGAGGCCGTGACGGATTGGCGCATGACCTCCTTCTGCGTTGCTGACCCCGATTACCTGTATCTGGGATTTGATATTACGGATCCCGATTTCGCTTACGGTACAGGCGGCAATACCTACGACGGCGACGCCATCCAACTGTGTCTGGATTTCGGCTGCAAGCTGGGAGATATGGCCGAGAAGGATTCCAACGTGATCATGGGCCCCAAGAACATCTTTTACTCCTTTTCCTGCGAGGCCGACGGCGCGCCCATTCGGGTCATGCAGCAGGAGTCGGCTCTGGACGGCTGGCTGACCGAGGCCGATGGCGACGGCGTCAAGGGCGCGGCCAAGCGCACCGACAAGGGTTGGAGCGTGGAGCTCGCCCTGTCGTGGGAGCTTCTGCATGAGGGTTACATCTGGAAGGCATGGGAGGATGATCCCAAGATCTACGTGAGTGAGGGCATGGAGATGCCCTTGCGGGTCGGTTGCGCCCTGTACTACATCAACCGCGCCGAGAGCGGGGGGAAGATCCTCTGGGCGGCGGGCGTGACCAAGGGCCTCGTGGACGATGACGGGAATCCCGTTGTGTCCTGGACACCCTACGATAACGGCATTACCTGGAGCCTGCCCATTCAGGAGGACATGTCCTTCACCTGTCCCAATATTGTGATCGTTGAGGGCTTTGAAACAACGGCACCTCCCGAGACCGAGCCCCCCTTTGATCCTCCCGTTGAGTATCCTGAGACCGTGACCGATGCCGTGGATCTGCCCCTGTGGACCGAGACCCTTCCCCCCGAGGTGGAGGAGACCCTCCGCGCCGCCGCCGAGTCTCTGGACGCCGAGGACGAGCTGAACGACATTCTGGAGAAGTACGGCTGCACCGCCGTCGTGGGCATGGGGAGTCTGACCGCCCTTCTGACTCTGGCCGCCGCGGCCTACGTCATCCGCAAAAAGAAGTGAATTTACCCAACCGAGAGGGAAAAAGAAAAATTTTTCCCTCTTTCGGTGTCTTTTCCCGCAAAAATGCCGTCTATATGGGTAAAGACCTTCCTTGAAAGGAGTTCGACTATGAAAAAGGTGATTGCTTTCGCGGCGCTTATCGCCCTGCTTCTGTCTCTCGGCACGGTCTTTGCCGCCGCCGAGCTGCCCCCCGTGGAGTGGGCGCAGGGAAGCTACGTGAGCGGACGCGCCGACAACTATTTCCCCTTGGAGGACATTCCCATTTCGTGGATGCCCGATCTGGCGGGTCAAATGAACCTGACCGATGGGGATCTGGCGGATTGGTATGCCCTGGAGATCTATGAGACGGGCGTGTATCCCGAGAACATGATCGTGTGGGAGAATCCGACGGAGATCACCAACTGGAAGATGCTGACCATGTACGCCGCCGACGCGGATAACCTGTACATGGCCTTCAACGTGGTGGATGAGGATTTCGCCTACACGACCTTGCAGCATGACGGGGATACCATTGAGATTTGTCTGGACTTCGGCTGTAAGCGGCTGGAGGCGGCCGAGATGTACCCCGACCTGTTCACCCTTCCCTTGAACGTCCGCTATGCCTTCTCCTGCGAGGCCGACGGCGAGGCGTTGGCGGTGGAGCGGACGGATGCGGACGGGAATGGCGTGGTCGAGCATGCCGTGGGCGCGGCGCGCAGAACCGAGAGGGGCTGGAGTGCCGAGCTGGCTCTGCCGTGGAAGATCCTGTATGAGGATTGTAAGGGCAGGATCCTGCCCAACGACCCCAAGGCGTGGGTGGGCGCGCAGGAGCAGATCCCCCTGTACGTGGGTATCTCCCTTATTTATACCAACCGCGCCGCGGACGGCACCGACCTGTGGAAGGCGGGTGCCGTGAAGGAGAACCTGAACGAGAACGGCCAGCCTTGTGTCAGCATGACGGTGTACGATAACGCCGCCCGCCTGACGCTGGATCCCAACGCCGCCATTCTGTTGAACTGCGACGGTATCGTCGGCGTGCACGATCTGTATCCCATGGAGGAGATCCATACCACCGAGGAGGGTACCTTTACCGTGGTGGAGCCCGAGCCTATGCCC
>JAFQOC010000320.1 GCA_017420845.1 Clostridia bacterium | reverse complement strand
GTACCCCCATCCGCATGGTGCAGGACGGCCAAGGTCAGCTCGCCATCCGGATCTCCCCTGCCAAGGGCGGATACAAGACCGAGTTCGATACCCGCACCTACACCCTCCGCCTCCACGAGACCGAGGGCTTCAAGGTCAGCGAGGTACAGGTGAACGGCGAGACTGTGGATTTCACCCGCGTTCAAAAAGCCGCCGCATACACCGAGGGCGGTCTGCCCTTCGCCTTTGACACCGCCGCCTGCGACAGCGACGTAGTCATCATCACCTTCACGGCTCCCATCGACGGGACCGCCACGGTCGTGGTCAACCCCTCCGATACGGCCATTATTTGGTAATCAAATTTTTGAAATACACGCAAGATAGGAGAACCTACCATGAAGATCAACGAAAAAATCCCCGCTCTGAACGGGTCCATCACCGACCCCCGTACCCGCCGCTACCTCGCCCCCAAGCGGGTGGTGCTGACCGAGGGTAACGTGAACAACCCCGAGTCCCTGCTTCAGGAGAGAAGCAACCAGATCACCCTGGGCGTGGGCGAGTGCTGCACCATGCGCAACGTCCCCGGTGAGCCCAAGGCCAGGCTGGTGCTGGACTACGGCTGTGAGTTCCCCGGCTCCATCCGCCTCATGATCTGGGGCGCGGGCTCCAAGGGCTGCGGCGACGACGCCCGCTGCAACATCATCGTCCGTACCGGTGAGTCGGTCATGGAGGCCATCACCCCCATCAAGGTCAAGAACACCACCAACGATCACGCCATCCGCGACCGCGTCATGAACGTGGGCTTCTACTCCGCCAACGAGACCAACGAGTCGGGCCAGCGGTTCGTCTGCGTGGAGCTCATCGACGATGACGCCGTGGTGACCTTCAAGGCCATTCAGGGTGTGTTCCACTATCTGGATCTGGACTACAAGGGCTCCTTCGAGTGCTCCGACGAGAAGCTGACCCGCATCTGGAACACCGCCGCCTACACCGCCCACGTCAATATGCAGGAGTACCTCTGGGACGGCATCAAGCGCGACCGTCTGGTCTGGATCGGTGACATGCATACCGAGGTCAACACCATTCTGGCCACCTTCGGCTACAACGAGATCGTCCCCCGCTCTCTGGACGTGGTCCGCGACGAAACCCCCGTGGGCGCCTGGATGAACGGCATCTCCGCCTACTCCATCTGGTGGCTCCTGATCCACTGCGACTGGTACCGTGCCTTCGGTGACAAGGCCTATCTGGAGGAGCAGAGAGACTACCTCCGCGGCCTCATGTCCCTGCTGGCCACCTTCGTAGACGAGGACGGCGGCGAGACCCTGCCTGAGGGCAGACTCCTGGATTGGCCCACCAACGACGATCCCGTGGCCAAGCACGTGGGCTTCCAGGGCCTTCTGAAGCTGGCTCTGGACAACGGCGCCTACCTGCTCCGCGAGCTGGGCGAGGATGAGACCGCCGCTCTCTGCGAGGCCTCGGCCGAGCGCATGAAGGCCCACAAGCCCGCGCCCACCGCCGCCAAGCAGGCCAACGCCTTCATGGTGCTGGCAGGGCTGGCCGACCCCAAGGAGGTCAACGAGCGTGTCATGATCCCCGGCGGCGGTCACGGCTACTCCACCTTCATGGGCTACTACATCATGGCCGCCAAGGCTATGGCAGGCGACCACGCGGGCGCTCTGCGCGACATGAAGGAGTACTGGGGCGGTATGCTGGACATGGGCGCTACCACCTTCTGGGAGGACTTCGACCTTGACTGGATGATCAATGCCGGCCGCATCGACGAGGTGGTTCCCGAGGGCATGGTGGATATCCACGGTGACTACGGCAACTACTGCTACATCAAGTTCCGTCATTCTCTCTGCCATGGATGGGCTTCGGGTCCCTGCCCCTACCTCTCCAATTACGTGCTGGGCGTGAAGAATATCGCCCCCGGCAAGTACGAGGTCAAGCCCGACCTGGCATGGCTGGATTGGGCCAAGGGCACCTACCCCACCCCCAAGGGCGAGATCAAGGTCTGGGCCTTCAAGGACACCGAGGGCAAGACCGTGGTGAATATCGAGGCTCCCGCGGGCATCGAGATCGTTCGCTGATAGATGAAAAAGGAAGCTCTCCGACACACGGGGAGCTTCCTTTTTGGGTGTTTGTAAAAGCGTCAAATTGCAGTTTATCGTTCCGATAAACTGCAATAATGAAATACGCTTCGCGTGTGAAATGCCTGCGGCGTGAAATACGCTTCGCGTGTGAAATCCTCCCTTCGGTCGGGTGTCGGAAGAAACCCTACGGGTTTCAATTTTCATTAAAATGGACAAAACCGAAGGTTTTGCACCTTAATATGCCGAAAGGCATATTTCACTTGCGCGTAGCGCAAATTTCACACCGCAGGTATTTCACACGCCGCAAGGCGTATTTCACTCAAATTTGGGTTTATCGCAGAGCGACAAACCCAAATTTACCGTCCTTTTCCATTCATCCCTATTGACAATTCCTCGTATCTGTACTATAATGCAACCAGCCATTCCTAAGGAGGTGCCTATGCCTACCCTCGGCCTCGTTTCCATCACCTACCGCAAGCTTACCCCCGCCCGGATCATCCCCCTCGTCCGCGAGGCCGGACTGAGTGCCATCGAGTGGGGAAGCGATATCCACGTTCCCCCATCCGACCTTGAAAATGCCCGCCGCGTGGGGGAAATGACCCGTGAGGCGGGGCTGACCGTCTCCTCCTACGGCTCCTACTACCGTCTGGGTACGGGGCAGGATTTCACACCCTACTTGATGGCCGCCGAGGCTCTGGGGGCCCCGATGATCCGCATCTGGGCAGGAACCAAGGATTCCGCCTTGGTGGACGAGGATATCTTTGCCGCGTGGGCGGCCGAGGCAAAAGCGGTCTCCCGTATGGCGGCTGAGCGGGGGATCACAGTGGCCTTTGAGTACCACCATGGCACCCTGACCGATACCGCCGCCTCGGCGGTGGCCTTGATCAAGGCGGTGGACGAGCCCAATTGCCGCCTGTACTGGCAGCCCGAATTCGCCAAGCCCCAAGACGTGATCCTGGCGGATCTGGAGCTGGTGGCTCCCTTTGTGGATCTCTGCCACGTCTTTACCTGGAATCCCGACCACAGCCGCAGACCTCTGGTGGACGGCCGGGAGGTCTGGCGGGAATATCTGACCCGTGTGCCTGCTTGGGAGGAGAAGCCCCTGCTTTTGGAGTTTGTCCCCGGGGATGACCCCGCCCTGCTGGCCACCGAGGCCGCCGCCCTTCGCGATATCATATCGGGTCTGTAACCCTGCCATGCAGAAAGGATTGTTACGCCATGCTGAAAGCCGCATATCTCAACCAAGGTCGGGAGCCCGGTATTGCCCGGGTCTACGACGAGGCTACCCAAGCCGCCATTTCTTCTATGTTTGACATCTCTTCCGCTGTCTTTGCCAAGGAGGACGTTCTGGCCGACCGTCTCACCGACGCGGAGGTGCTGTTCTCCACGTGGGGTTTTCCCGTCATGACGGAGGACGAAATATCCGCCCACCTGCCCCGTCTGAAGGTCGTGTTCTACGGTGCGGGCAGTGTGCAGGCCTTTGCCCGCCCTCTCCTTCGACGGGGGGTGACGGTGGTCAGTGCGTGGATGGCCAACAGCGTGCCTGTCATCGAGTACACCGTTGCCCAGATCATACTGGCCAATAAGGGCTTTTTCGGGTCTTCCCGTCTTTGCTCCAAGGACGCCGCCGCCCGTAAGGCTGCTGCCGACCATTTTCATTCCTTTCGAGGTAACTACGACACCCCCGTGGGGCTGATCGGGTTGGGTGCCATCGGTGCGGGAGTAGCACAGCGTTTGAAGGATTACCGTCTGAAGGTCTATGCTTACGACCCCTACTGTACCCCTGAAAAGGCCGCCGCGTTGGGGGTGGAGCTTACCTCGTTGGAATTCATGTTCGAGACCTGCCTCGCGGTCTCCAACCACACCCCCAATATTCCCGCCACCCGAGGGATGCTCCGCTACGACCACTTCTCCCGTATGCCCCGAAACGGTGTCTTCATCAACACGGGACGGGGGGCTCAGGTGGTGGAGGCCGACCTCATCCGTGCCTTGACCGAGGAGCCTGCCCGCACCGCCGTGCTGGACGTCACCGACCCCGAGCCTCCCGTGGAGGGACATCCCTTCTACGAGCTGGAGAACGTCATCCTTACCCCTCATATCGCGGGCTCCGCGGGAGCCGAGTGCTACCGCATGGGGGCCTATATGCTGGAGGAAGCCCGGCGCTACCTCGGCGGCGAGGCGCTACGTTACGCCGTGAGCGAGAAGATGCTGGAGACCATGGCGTGAGCCAAAGAAACGAATAGAAAAGCCGCCTGCTACGGGGAGAGCCGTAACAGGCGGTTATTGTTTAGGGGTGTGCTTCAAATTTGGGTTTATCGCTCTGCGCTAAACCCAAATTTGAGTGAAATACGCCTTGCGGCGTGTGAAATACCTGCGGTGTGAAATTTGCGCTACGCGCAAGTGAAATATGCCTTTCGGCATGTTCAGGTGCAAAACCTTC
>JAFQOC010000319.1 GCA_017420845.1 Clostridia bacterium | reverse complement strand
TCGTCGCGGTAGCCCACGAAGGAGGCGGGGTAGGCGGTGCTGTCGCCGTTGGCCACGGCCAGCTTACCGTCCACGATGGGCTGCATATGGCCGCCAATGGCGTCCTGCACATCCTGCCAAAGTTCAGAACGACCCATGCGGTCGGTCATGGTGGTAGTAAAGGTAACGGTGTCTCCTACCTTGAAGTTGTTCTGCAGATCGGCCACGCGGTTGCCGCGGGCGGTCAAGACGATGACGTCCTCCTCCAGAGCGGGACGGGTAGCGGCGCCGGGCTTATAAATGGCCACGACCTTGGCCTCCAGGGTCCCGCCTGCCTTGAAGGCAGAGCTGTCCTTGACCTCCAACGCCACCTCGTAGGCGTCGTTGAGCGCGTAGTTGGTATCGTTGACACGGTGGTTGTAAACGATGAGGGAATTGAGGGCGGGGAGGCGGTTGATGCCGTCGGCCTTGACCTCCTTGCCGTTTACGCTCATGGTCACGCGGATGTCGGGAGAGCCTACCAGAGGCTGATTCTTTGAGGTGACACCGAAGGCGGCCTTGTTGCCCGCGGAGGTGCCCTTCTCGGCGTTGGTCGCCCCCAGGTTCTCCTGGTCCAGCTGTTGGGAGGCCCAGATCTCTCCGTCAATGATGAGGACGCCGCGGGTAACCTTCAGCACCTTCTTGGACACCGAGGAGCCGCTGTGAACAGCAGTCATCCAAAGGTCACCGTTGACGGCGGCCAGGACGGTCTGCCCCTCATGGGAAGCGTTGTAGGCCTCGGCGGCCTTGTTCAGGGTCTTGGTGCTGACCATGTACTGACCACCCGTCAGCACCTCCATGGAGAGGTGGGTGTTGGAGAGGTCGATCTCCACCATATTCACCTGGCGGTCGGCGCCATAGACACTTCCGCTGACCGAAATATCCGACCACAGAACACCGGTCTTGGTGCCGTCGGCGAGCGTGATCTCGGAGGTCTTGCGGCCCTGCTCGTCGCTGAGCTTCTCAGCGGGCGGGGCGGCCCGGGCGGGGGTGATCCATGCCGAGGCTAACAGAGTGAGAGCCAGTAGCAGGGACAGGGCGGCTGTACATACGCGGAATTTGTGTTTCATGACGTTCTCCTCTATACGGTGGATTTTTTGCGCTTATAGAAACCTATGACGGTCAGACTCAAGGCCGGCAAAAGATTGGGGACGGTCAAAACGGAGCGGCAGCCCTTGCGGGACGGCTCTGTGTCGGGGGCTGTCGCTGTGTCTGCGGTCGTATCCGCGGAGGACTGGTCGGGATGAGGGACGGTTCCGTCTACAGGATCGGTGGGCGGCTCCGCGGGAGGCTCAATTGGCGGCTCGGTGGGCGCGTCGGTAACCTCGTAGGTGTCGGCGGGGTCGATGGTCAAGGACTCGTCGTCCTCCTTCCCCTCCTCCTCGCGCATATCGCGGATCACGGGAGTATCCCCCGCCTTGAAGGGGAGCGCCTTGGCGGGGTCCTGCTTCGCGGCGGCCGTGGCGGCCTCGGAAGTGCGGAAGAACTGCACCGAGGCGATATCAATGCCCTGCCCCGGGAGACTGCTTCCGAGGTAATCGAATCGCCAGCCGTTGATGATACCTCCCCAGTTGGCTCTCTTAGTCAAGTCGATGAGCAGGTAGTGCCACTTACCGTCCCGATGAAGGGTCACGCCGTGGTTACACTCCTCGGTGGCTCCCGTAATGGTGCCCGAACAGAGGTACAGCTGCATACGGTCGGTGGGATTGTCCGAATAGGAGCGGCAGAGGAGCACCATGTACTTGTACTCGCCGGCATCCAGCACAATATCGTGATCCTCGAGAAGTTTCCCCGCATTGAAGAAAACGTAGGGGTCGTTGCTCTCCTCCTTGACCTCCAGACGGAGGACGTCACCCAGTACGGGATCGGTAAAGCCCTTGACCTCAGTGCGGCTGTAGCCGTTAAAGTAGGCCGCGATCAGGGTCTCGTTGAAGTGGATGCGGGCGGCCACACGGTTAGTCCCGTAGCCGACTGAGATAAACTCCACCTCCGTGATACGGATCTCGCTGTTCAGGTGTCCCGTGAGCCAGATCTCGCCGTAGCGGTTACAGGCCGCAAGATCCAACAGAACCTCGGTGCGGTCGGTGTGAATGGGGGTATAGGCCAGACTGTGGGTGATGTTGTAGCCCTCGTCTCCCTTGCCGTAGCTGTAGATCCCCGCGGATTTCAGTCCCAGCACAGGGGTCTTGCCCGCCGCGGCGGGGTCGGTGATCTCGTATTTAATACGAACCGCCTCCATCCCCGCCAGATTGAGGGTGCCCAGACGGACGCCGCCGTCAGGGGGCAGGGTGATAGCCTCCTCGGTCACCGTAGCACCGCCGAAAAGGGCAGTCTCCCCCTCCCGCAGGATGCGGGGGAAGCTGATGCGTTGGGATGCATCGGTGATCTCGTCGGGCAGGCCGTAGCGGAGATTCAGAATGGCCGCCAGATCGCAGGGAGTGCCCATGCCGTCCAGCGCGCGGATGTAAACGTCGTAGTAGCCCTCGGGGAGATCCGCGTCAGGCTCAATGGTAAAGTGGAAGCCGGCTGTGCCGTGTCCCGAGAGATAAGGGATCCCGGCAGGTGCCAGATCCGGGCGGGAACTGATCCCGGGGGCGGCAACCGTCCTCCATTCCCCGACACCGCCCCCGGCGGGAAGCCACAGGTACTGATACCCCGATACACCTTCATCGGTGGCCATCCAGCCCGCGGCCTCCAAGGGTTGTCCCAGATCCAGCTGCATATTCCGGATCACCGCGATACGGCTGT
>JAFQOC010000318.1 GCA_017420845.1 Clostridia bacterium | reverse complement strand
AGTTCAAATTTCAGTTTGTCGGTGAGATTGTAATTGTTATAGGGCGGGGGTTTACTCCCGCCGAAAAACCCTCTCACCCGCTTCGCGGGAGCTCTCCCAGAGGGAGAGCCTTTATAAAACGCTTATCGGGAAAGGGATTCTCTCAAACCATGGCACGCAAGGCTCCCCCTTTGGGTAGCGAAGCGGCGACACGGTAGTGAATGACTGCCAGTGGCAGTCAGAGCCGTGTCGTGACCGAGCCGAAGCGAGACAGCTCCCGCCAAAGGCGGGTGAGAGGGCAACACCCAAGGGTCAGTACAAACCAACAGACCGACAAACCCCAATTTACATGATCCTCACTCTTGGATCATCGCCGCAACCGCGTCGCGATAGTCTTCAATGACGGTATACCCGCCCATGCCGTCGTCCTCCAGAATGATATCCCCGATCTCCCCGTCGGCGGTGAGGGCGTTGATCTCGTCGGCCAGAGCGTCGGGCATCTTACCGAGGGCCTTGGCGGCTTTGATAAGAGCGGCAGAGTCCCCGTCCAGAGTGGCCTTGATGAAGGGGGCGTAGGGAGCGAGGGGGGAGTCCGCGGCGGGCACGGTGCTCTCGTTGGCATCGCGGGAAGGGACAGATACGAGGGCGGCGGTGGTTGGATCAACAGACACCATGGGCGCGGCGGGCGTCTCTTTGGCGGAAGCCTGCTCCACGGCGAGGACATTCTCCGCGGGCTTTTCTTGGTTCCCCTCCCCCTCAAAGGCCTCCACCAGAATGCGGGTGGTTTCCCAGGAATCCGCCTCGATGGCCGCGGCGTCTGCCAAGGATACCTCTTTGCGAGGCAAATCATACAGCGCCTCGTAGGCGGGGCGGGGCTCCTCCTTTTTCTTCACGGGAGGAGCGGATTTCGGGGGCTCTAACGGGGCGAGATAGGCGTCCAGCGCATCCCGCAGGGGGAGAGGCAGGGACATGACCGACAGACGGGACCGTACCCCGATCCAGGAGCGCAGACGGTTCTCCACGTGCTTGACCATATCGCCAATGAGGAAGCGAAGCTCGTGAGAGCGGGAGAAGGAGGTGTAGGAGACCTCGATCCTGCGCTTGTTGCGGTAGGAGCAGAGAGCCCCCGTGTAGGCATCGCGGGTAACGGTGGAATCCAGCATGGAGATGGCGGGTTTCTGCCCATTCGCCCCCAGAAGCATAGGCAGAACGTGAGCCACGGCGGCGGGGATGGTTCTGTCGAACAGGGCCTTGTGCTCGCCCTGCGCAAACTTGGATTTGCGGTAATCGTACTGACAGCAATGGCGCATGAGGATCCGCGCGGTCTGGAGCGCGGTGCTCCGGTTCTCCTTGCCCTCCCCCTCGGGGATGCGGACGGCGGCAGACAGGTAGAATTCCTTGAGGCGGCTCTCCATGATGATGTCATCCAGCGCCGTAGCCAGAATATCTACGGGAGCGGCCAAGCCGTAAATGAGGCAGTAATCGCACATCCACTCACACATATAGTGATCCAACTGGGGATAGGAGCGGCGGTAGGCCACCCACGTGGCCGCCATGAGATCCCGACGGCCGCGAGCCTCGGAGAGATCGGCTACGGGCAGATTGATGAGCTCAAACAGGTAGAGCAGGATATAGGCGTAGTCGGTATCGGGGTACTGCCCTCTCCGCACGTGCTCCCGCCAGAACAGGTACCAGGCGCGGGTAGAGCGGTTCAACTGAACGTACTGGGGAAAGTAGGAAAAAAACGTGACCTTTTCGGCGGTCTTGGGGGCAGGCATGACGTCATAGCGAAGAGCATCCTCCACAAAGCTGTCAAAATAGTGATAGTTCGCCTGCCAGCCGTACACACGGACACGGTGGAGCAAGGCCCCCTCGGGAATATAGTCCGCCAGCGGCTCGGAGGGACTTGCCTCGGCCTTTTTGGGAGGAGCGTAGCGATTGACTTCGGGGGCGGTCGCGCCGTGGGAGGAGGAGCGGTCCCTCGTCCCCTCAGCGGCGGTGCTTTCGGGTGTTGGGGTATGCCCGTTCTCCTCGTTCTTTACCGTGCAGGTCAACGGTACGGCGCCGACGGGCTCTGCGCCGCCTGCAGACCGTGACGGTATCTGAGGGGTCAATTCCACGTCCACAGCAGCAGGGGTGGAACGGGGAGGAGGCGGAGGCCTGCGGGTAGGGCGGCTCGGGAGCAGATTTTCCACGTCCCAGAAATCATCCATATCGGGACGGCTTGATTTCGGAGTGGTATCGGGCTTTTGGGGATCCCATTTCGACATAATACTCTCCATTCCGCCGCTCTGTGGCGGCACAATTATCCTTTGGAATTCGACTGTGTCGCTCACGACAACTATGGACCTCGTCCATAGCTAAGTCGAATTTGAGCGTGAACCGGCAGCGTTAGGTTTCCGCTCTCTGAAGCTTCACGCGGGCCTCCTTTCAGAGGGGCTACGGGGTATTCTGTAATATATCATTGTACCATACATTTTCTGTCTTGTCAATGATTTTCGGGAAATTTGCAAGGTACGTGCCCACAGAACTTTTCGGCAAACTTTTGCTCGTTCCCCTTGACGGTGCGAAAAAAATGTGCTATACTGTAGCTATCCCCCGAAAGGAGATCCCCTATGAACAATGGCGACAGCTTCCACAACGGAAGCGAAAATCTGGAATTGCAAAAACAAAACCGCCTGGGTCTCTCCGAGGAGAATTCCACCGAAATTCCCTCTCCTGACGATCAGACCTGCCCCGCTCCTGCCTCCGCCCCCAAGCCCGTCCTTGATGCCGCCTCCTCCCGTCTTGCCCCCCATGAGCGGCCCTACGTCAACATATACGCAGGCGGCGCCGTCAGCTATCCCGGCGGTCGTCCCACCCCCGCCACACCGCCTCCCCCGCCCGAAAAGCGCAATTATACCAACATCTACGCTCAGCGGGTAGCCGAGCGTCCTGCCGACACCCAACCGGGCGTCTACAGCAATACCCCCCTCTCCGAGGAGGGCGTGCCCTACTATGAGGATATCCCGGGCGGAGATTCCCGAAGCACCCCCGTGACCACCTACGATGCCTCCGACTACGCCGACGAGGAAGCGGCGCTGGCACACAAGCGCAAGATCAATCTGGCCTCCCTGATCCTCGGTATCGCCTCCTTTGCCGCCAATCTTCTCTGCCTGACCTGTCTGACCCCCATCACCGCCATTCTGGCCATCATCTTCGGATGCATGGGACGGGTCGCCGGCAAATTTGATCAGCGGGGTCTTGTGGGCTTCGTACTGGGAGTCGTGTACTGCTCCCTGATGCTCTTGGGCATCCTGTTCATTTTCCTCGCCGTTTTGCTGAGCGCTACACACGGCACGGTCTAACCCTCACGCAACTTAAA
Organism: Clostridia bacterium; assembly: GCA_017420845.1. Taxonomy (GTDB): domain Bacteria; phylum Bacillota; class Clostridia; order Oscillospirales; family CAG-272; genus CAMEON01. The sequence continues at coordinate 2,003 of JAFQOC010000318.1, read as the reverse complement.
AAAGGCTGTCATCCGTTGACGGGATGACAGCCTTTTTGTCATATTGAGCCAATCATTGTAACAAAATGTTTATTTATATACTTTCCGTTAATATCATCGAAAGGCTTTGGTCTCCCCGGGCTGAACACAGCAGGTCACCCCCGCGTACTCGAACCACACGGGAATAGCCGAGGGGTTATGAACGAACTTCCCTTCCACCGAGAAATGCAGGGCGCGGTAGGCCTCCACGTAGTCATGGATCTCCATGTTGGTGGCATACCAGACGTCGTCGCGGCCGCCCACCTTTTCGCAGAAGCTCTCGATGCGATCCCAGTTGTTGTTGGCATCAAACTCGTAGGCGTGGCCCCAGACGTAGAAGAGCCAGGGGGTATCCCACCCGTTGGGCTGGCCGCTCACGAATGTCTCGGCCAGGTCAAAGAGACGCTGGTCGTTGTGGTGGCAGGTGGCGGGCATACGGAGCCAGTCGGTGGGGACCGAGAAATTGCCCGTGGACACGGTGGTGCGGGCGTAGGCGATATCGTTGTCGCGGAGGACCTCCACCGTCATGTCGCTGAAGGTGCCCATGGGGTAGGCACAGCCACGGATGAGACGGCCAAAGAGCTTCTCCAGAGCCTCTCTGTCCTTGGCCACCTCATAGTTGGCAATGGGACGGGGGATACGATCCAGGAAGGGGTGGGTGTAGCCGTGGATGGCGATCTCGTGGTTACGGCCCAGCTCGCCGCCGTAGCTCTCCAGGGCCTTCTTGTAGCCCACGCGGCGGTGGATGGTCCCCTCGGGCCAGGTGTACTCGGCGGTCTGCAGAGGCTCGCCGTTGAGGTTGAAGGTGCCCTTGAGGCCGTGCTTGTTGAAGATCTCCATGAGGCGGATATCCTGCTCCACACCGTCGTCGTAGGAGAAGGTGAGGGCCTTGCGCTTGGCATCGGGGAAAAGCATGTACATCATCATAGTAGGGTGATTCCTTTCTACAATCGTTTTTCTAGGGTGGGGCTTGACAAATCGGAACATTTGTGATATAATGCAATTATGCTCCAATTAGAGCATATATGTATTATAGGAGGAGAAGAGCATGTCTAACGAAAATCTCAGCGAAAAGGTATCCGTGAACGTCAACACCTCTACCCTATCCCAGATCGACCTGCTGGTGGACAACGGGTACTATTCAAACCGAAGTGATTTCATCAATCAGGCGGTGCGGGAGCTTCTGCGGGAGGAGCGGTCGGTGATCGACGGCATCATTGAGCGCAACGCCCACCCGCGAAACGGGGAGACCGGCTGGTTCATCGGCGTATCCGGCCTGACCGCCAAGGAGGTTGAGGCTATGTACCAAACGGGCGAGCGGATCAAGCTGGTCGGGTACGGTGTCCTGACCGTCGACAAGGCCTGTGACGAGGAAAAGCTCTTCGCCACGGTGGAGAGCATCCGGGTCAAGGGAAAGGTTCACTGCTCCGATACGGTCAAAGCCCATTACGGACTGAAATAAATCAAGTATTCAGCGCAAAACGCGCCCCTTGTCGACCAAGAGGCGCGTTTTCAATTATCAAAGATATTTGATTCAAGTTCTTGAAGATTCTCAAGGAACTTCTTTCAAGAAGTTCCTTGAGCGGGGGTCAGGGGCAGAGCCCCTCGTTCCTATTAACCCAACTTAGCCAGAGCAGCCTTAGTCGCGCCCAGCTTCTCCTGCGCGGCGGCCAGCTTAGCCTTCTCGGCATCGACGACGGCGGCGGGAGCCTTGGCCACGAAGCCTGCGTTGCCCAGCTTGCCCTCCAGACGCTTGACCTCGCCCTCCAGCTTGGCGATCTCGGAGGCAAGGCGAGCCTTCTCCTTCTCGAAGTCGATCAGATCGGCCAGAGGCAGGTAGGCGGTGGCGGAGGGGGTGATGATCTGGACGGCGGTGTCGGCGGAGACCACAGCCTCGTCGAACTTCTCGGCCACGGTCATCTCAGCGGCAGAGGCCAGACGGGCGAAGAAGGGCGCGGTGCCGGCGTGGAAGGTGGAGACGTACT
>JAFQOC010000317.1 GCA_017420845.1 Clostridia bacterium | reverse complement strand
GGGAGGGTCACGGTGATCCTCACCACCCACTACATGGCCGAGGCCGAAGCCCTCTCCGACCGTGTAGCCATTATGAAGGACGGCCGCCTTCTGGCCTGCGACACCCCCGACGGCATCAAAAGAGCCGCAGGGACAGACAGCTTTGAGCAGGCATTTATCCGCATCGTGAAGGAGGCTCATCCATGAAAGAATCAAGAGATCAAAACACCGCAAAGCTGTCTCCCTCTCCGACCCCCAAAAATCGTACCGGGGTGAGCCTACGCCCCATGCTGACCTTCGCGGGACGCAATGCCAAGGAAATCCTCCGTGATCCCCTCAATCTGGCATTCGGTCTGGGCTTTCCCCTGGTGCTGATCCTTCTTTTCAGCGCTATACAGGCAAACGTCCCCGTAAGCCTCTTTGAGATCAGCCGTCTGACCCCCGGAATAACTGTCTTCGGGCTGGCATTTATGACCCTGTTCTCCGCTACCCTCATCGCCAAGGATCGCGGAACTTCTCTCCTCATAAGGCTTTACACCACGCCCCTGACCCCCGGAGAATTCATTCTGGGCTACACCCTTCCCCTCCTTCCAATCGCTGTTGCCCAGGCCACTATCTGCTATGTAGCCGCCCTTCTTCTGGGTATGAAGCCCACGGTTCACATTTTTTTGGCTCTGGTTTTCGTGATTCCCATTGCCTGGCTCTTCATTTCCATGGGTCTTCTTTTTGGCAGTATTCTCAACGATAAGCAGGTGGGTGGCATCTGCGGCGCTCTTCTCACCAATCTCACCGCCTGGCTCTCGGGTGCATGGTTCGATCTGGAGCTGGTAGGAGGAGCCTTCCGCACGGTTGCTTACACTCTTCCCTTTGTCCACGCCGTTGAGCTGGAGCGCTGTATGCTGGCAGGCGATCCCGCGTCCGCTATTCCTCACCTGCTGTGGGTCCTTGGCTATGTGATTGTTGTTACCGTCGCGGCGGTGCTGCTGTTCTTGCGGCAGATGCGACGGCAATGAACGATTTGACAATATCGATGCATCGAAAAACAGGCACAACCTCACCGGGGCTGTGCCTGCTTTTTATGATCTAAGGCTTAAAACAGAAAACTGTTCTTTCGCGTGGGGCAAGAAATACTGTTATATGGATATAACAGCAGAATTCAACGGACGAGATTGAACGTCTGCTTTTCTCCGGCCGCGAGTCTGATCCGGCACCGTTCCGCACCGCAAAGCAAAAGGCTTGTATGAATCTCACGCTGAGCTTCCACGGCTATCCGAACAGCTCCGTCCTCCTTCCAGACAATATCCACGGTTCCCTCCGGGAAGACCAGACCGTGAACCGATCCATGAGACAGTCGAGCCGGCAGTGCGGGCAGAATGGACAGGGCCTCCTTCTGGTAGCAGAAGACCATCTCCTGCAGCGCGTTGACAATGCCGAAATCGGCGTCCAACTGGACAAAGGCATCCCCGTTCCATTCCAGGGTGATGCCCATGTTCCGCCAGTCGTTGTGGGTAGTCATGAGGGAGTTCATAACCACACTCTTGGCCATAACGTCCAGGCAGTCGAGGGATCGCTCCCCTTCCCCCATGCGGGCGTAGATGGAGGCCATGTGGGCCAGGGACCAGCCCGACTGGGAGCCCAGCTTGCGGAGTCTCACCGCCTGCTTGAAGGCCTCGAAGAGCTCGGGTTGGCCGTGGGCGGTGACCTCGGTGCCGGGAAAGACGGGGTAGATGTGGGAGAGGTGGCGGTGGTGGTAGTTGTCCCGGATGTCGGGGTGCATCCACTCCTTCACCGCACCGTCCCCGTTGAGCATATAGGGAGGGATCTTACCCAGCAGGGTACGGAAGGTGTCCGCCTCGTCGGGGTAGAGTCCCGTGATCCCCATGCCCTCGAGAAGATTGGTCAGAAGCTCCTTAAGGATGGCGAAATCCATGGTGGCGTTCTGAGCCACCACCCCCGTGTGCCCCGTGGGGGTGTTCTCAGGGGAAACGGCGGGGTAGAGACGGATGTAGTCCCCGTCCTCAGCGGCGTAGTCCAGATAGAACAGGGCGGCCTCCCGCATGAAGGGGAGGATCTCCTGCCGCAGGAGGGTTTCATCCTTGGTATAGAGGTAATACTCCCAGAAATGGCGGCAGAGCCAGCCCGCGCAGCTGATCCAGTTGAGGATCACCGAGACGGGCACACAGGGGCCCGACGCCCCAGGGGAGGTGTAGGCCGAGATCCAGATCCCGCGGGTACCAAACATCTGCCTCGCGCACTCCCGAAGCTTCTCG
>JAFQOC010000316.1 GCA_017420845.1 Clostridia bacterium | reverse complement strand
GCGCATCATTTCGGGTCTGTAGACAGATTCGAACCAGCGAAATGCATTTTTTGATATAGATTCCCCACAGAAGCAAAACCGTGGACAGATTTGAACCGCCGCATCGTAGGGGTCGGCGCCTCGACGACCCGAAAAACACCGTACAAACGGGCTGTCGTGGGCGCCAGCCCCTACCATTCAAAATTTATTTACAAAGCCATGGATGCAAAGGCATTTTGGACAGATTCGGACTAACGAAGTACTTGTAATATTTACAAAATTGTGGTACAATAATATAAAATCAAAGTATAATAATATAAAATTGAAGGAGAAAGAAAATATGGATAACTATTTGATGATTAAACGGCTAAAAAAAACAGGGCTTCATTTTGACACCGGTCTTTCTGATATTGAAATCAAAAAAATCGAAAGCACCTTTGGATTTCGTTTTCCAAAAGAAATCGCCTCATTCTTATCTTGTGCTTATCCTGTTGGATGCAATTTTTTTGACTATCGCGATATCTCTCAAAAAAACATAGATAAATTTTACGATTTTCAAAAAAATATTAAAAAATCATTTGAATTTGATATAGCAAACAACGCCGCTTCTTTGCAAGCAATGTTGAAAGAGTTTTTAGGCGAATTCACCGACGTCGAGGATTTCAAAAAGGCAGTTATGAAAAGCCTTGAAAGCAGTCCCAAACTAATTCCTTTTTTCGCCCACCGCTGCTTCTTTGACGGAATGGATAATATGCCGATCATTTCATTTTGGCAGCCAGTAGATACCATTATCTATGGGTATGATTTTGAAGATTATCTTGAAGCCGAATTTCTGACTGCAACGAATGATATTACATCCGAGGAGATTTCCGATAATATTACTGAGAAACTAAAAACTACCGGAATTTGGTACTATATTATTGAATAATTGAATCATACATAGGCTTCGTTACAAGCATGGCGCTGCGCCCCCGGTAGATAGCGGTCAAGTGCAACTCCCATCATCGCCAAGGGGTTAGTGTACCCTCTGCAAAACCGTCGCGCGTCCAAATCAGCTACACACGGCTTTACATCTAAATCGGACACACGTCACAACAGGAAAGGCACGTCATGGGCGTGTTTTCCCTGTTTCCCGCCCCGCACATTTCAGAAACGCAATTCCCCAAAGATTATTGACAAACCGAAATCGGTATGGTAAAATGAAAACAGGATGGCGCGCCCTCGGGGCCCATGATGCCATTCCATACGGAACGCCCGGTTTTGTTTCCACACCTTTTCGCCGCCGAGACGGCAGAAACGGAGATGCCTATGACAATGAAAGCTACGAAAACCTGTAAAACCATGAATCAATACAGATGGCTCGCGCTGCTGCTGGCCGGAGTCCTGCTGTTGTCGGCGATGGGCTGTCATCCCGATAACGGCGGAACCGAGACCACCCCTCCCGATGTGGAACGGCCCGAGGATACCCCGGATGGGTCCCTCGACGGCACTCCCGAGGGGACGGTCAAGGACACGGCCGATGAGACGAGTCCCCGTCATGAGACCACGGATCTCCCCTATTTCGAGGAATCCGTCACCCTGGAATTGTTCAAGGACTACACCTGGACTACCTATTACACCCTGACCGAGGAGATCCGCGTGACCGGGGACGACACCGACGTCATCGTGCTTTTGGGCACAACCTGGGTCGCGGGGGAGCAATACCACGCTGACGTCAGCATTCAGGCTATGAAGGTCGGCACGGCACGGATCGAGGCCCGGGTCGGGGAGCAGGTCCGCGTTCTCCATGTCACCGTAGTGGAGAACTCCGATGAGACAACGCCCGATGGAAACGATCCGAATGAGACCGAGCCTGATGAAACCCAGTCTACCGAGCCCGGGGAGGTCGACGTTTTCATGGAAGACGCGGCGCACCTGGAGGCTTACGAGGTGTTCGAATGGGAGACTCCCTTTGTCCCCGGTGGGGATATCAGCTGGACCCAGACCGACGAGACAGTTGCCTCGGTTCTGGGTATCAATCGGCTTGACGGCGGGAAGATCCTGCAGGTGGTTCTGCAGGCCTGGGATGTGACGGGGGACACCGTGATCGAGGTGACCTGCGGTGAGTACACCCGCGTTCTCCACCTGCACGTGGAGGGATCCCAGTCCCAGCCCCCCGATAAGAACGGCTCCATCCTTATCGCGGTCAACGATTCCAAGGAGACTCTGATCCTCGGCGAGCGGGAGTCGCGGTTGCTGATTATGGCCGAGCTTCCCTCCGATGGCAATCTGACCGTTGAGTGCTCCCGCGAGGACGTTCTGTCATACCGCTACGATTACCATCCTACGGTCGATGCAAACGGCCTGGTTGCGTCCATTGAGCTCTTCATCACGCCGATCGGGGTGGGAGAGACGTCCATCAAGATCCATTACCCCGAGCATCCCGATGTGATCCTGGAGATCCCCTTCACGGTGGAGGAGGAGGAGCCCGTCTATCTGGGCGAGGGGACGCTCTGCGAGAGCATTTCGGTGGACAAGCTCCACGCGGAGGTCTACCGCGATGATCCCAACGTGACCTATACCGTGGTCACTTCTACTGATGTGGACCGCCTGGAATTTTTCCATCTCTCCAACGATTTCTATCTACCTGTGGGCACTTTTTCCGAGCTGATCAGTCTGGATGAGGAGTGGGTGATCGAGCTGGACAGCCTGGTGGTGGACACCGCCGCCCTGTCGGCCGGGACGGTGTATCTCCCCGAGACCAGGACCGCCTACAGCGCCACAAGGAAAGAGGAGAACGGTCGCTACGTCTGGACGGTGGCCTGGGATCTCGGCCATACGGCTGTCTCCTTCGTGCGGATTAACGCCGTTGACGAGGATGCGGGCATGACGGATGAAAACTACGTCAAGCTGAATATTACCTATCCCGAGTTTGACGTATCCCGCGGTTTGCAGACGGTCATCAACCGCTGGGTTGAGCTCAATCTCACCGAGCCCCTCATTTTCACGGTGGACACCGAGAAGTTGACCGAGTATCAGAAATACGTATTTTACCAGCTGAATCAGCCCTACATGCTGTTCATGGATGAGGTGGAGATGCTGATGGGCAATCCCACCGGCCGTTCGGCTCTGCGGGAGGATCCCCTCTCCCGACTCAAGAACCTGACCGATCGGGAGTTCTACGATATCATCTTTGACAACAACGTCATCTACCGTCGGACCTTTGCCAGCGGGCTTCAGCAGTACGGCATGGTGGCCTGTATGCTGGGGAACAGCCGCTACGGACACAGCTACCCTCAATTGGAGGGCAAACAGATCCTGGCCTTTGATTCGGATCAGCCCGTCTTCTTCTTCCACTATGAGATCTACGACGAGACCCGCGCTCTGATCGCTTACGAGAACGGATACGAGATCGACAGGGACAAATTCCCCTACGCCCACGATATCCTGGAGAAGGGAAGGGCGGTGATCGGGGAGATCATCACCGAGGACATGACCGACTTCGAAAAGGAAAAGGCCATCTACGACTGGATGATCGGGAACTATTACAAGGGCGTTAAGGTTCCCCCGGACATGGGCGACCCCATGGATCCCGATCCCGCGTGGTTTGCCTGCGTCAAGAGCGCCTACGGGATCCTCAATCAGTACGAGGCGGACTGCATGGGCTGGAGCGGTGCCTTTTATCTGCTCTGTAACATGGCAGGGATCCCCTGCTCCACCTTCTCCTGCAACAGCCAGATCAAGGGCGGCGCGGACGAGGGCTTCGAAATGGCCGATCACCGCATCAACGTGGTCAGGCTGGACGGGGAGTACTACTTCGTGGAGGTTTTCTGGTTTTACCAGAAGCTGGATCCCTCCGAAGGCGATTACCGCTTCATGAATATGACCGCCGAGCGGGCAGCCCTGGAGTACAGCTGGC
>JAFQOC010000315.1 GCA_017420845.1 Clostridia bacterium | reverse complement strand
GCCTTATCCGCTGGCTCATCAATCCCATTCCCATCAAGAAGCAGACCTCCGACGTCCGCGCCGTCATGACCTGCATCCGCGTGGCCCGTGAGGGTGGTTCTATCTGCATTGCCCCCGAGGGCAACCGCACCTACAGCGGCCGTACCGAGTACATGAGCCCTGCCATCATCCCTCTGGCCAGAAAAATGGGTATGCCCATTCTGCTCTACCGCCTGGAGGGGGGCTACGGTGTCATGCCCCGCTGGGGTGACGTGATCCGCAGGGGTAAAATGCGGTGCTACGTCTCCCGCGTCATCATGCCCGAGGAATACAAGGATATGACCGACGACGAGCTGTACGAGGCCGTCAAGGAGGGCTTGTACGTCAACGAGGCCTGTGTGGACGGTGAGTATCGCTCCAAAAAGTCCGCTGAGTATCTGGAGCGTATTCTCTACGTTTGCCCCCATTGCGGGCTTTCCTCCTTTGAGAGCCGTGGGGATACGGTGACCTGTCTGAAGTGCGGTCGCAAGGCTCGATACCTGCCCACCAAGGAGCTGGAGGGCGATTTCCCCTACCGCTTTGTGGCCGATTGGTACGATGCCCAGGAGGACTTTGTCAATGGGCTGGACGTTACCGAGAAGGCCGAGCCCCTATACGTGGAGCAGGTAAAGCTGTCCGAGGTCATCCCGTACAAGAAAAAGGTGGTTCTGGATCGTGAGGCCACCGTGGAGCTGTACGGACACGGCATCGCTTTGAAATGGAGCGGCGAGGAGCGTGTCTTCGCCTTCGATGAGCTGTTGGCCGTTACCGTTCTGGGACGCAACAAGCTCAATATCTATTTCGAGGGGCGTGTGTTCCAGCTCAAGGGAGGCAAGCGCTTCAACGCCGTCAAGTACGTTCATCTCTTCCACCGCTATAAGAATTTGAAGAATGGAAATGGGGACGAGACGTTCTTGGGCCTTTAATGCCCACCCTTTCCGCAAAAAACGCGAGAATGCCGACTGACATTCTCGCGTTTTTATGTTTTTTATGCCTTTTTACGCTTCCTCTTCCCACACATGCACGGGCTTATCCTTGTACTTTTTGCGGAAGATTTTTCTGCGGAACAGGAAGACGGTGTAGACTGACCACAGGACAAAGAAGATCCCGCAGGCGATGATGGCGTGGGTCAGGGAATTGCCCGCAAAGCTCAGCAGGAGGAGCAGAGGGGCAATCATGACCATGGCGGGGAAATTGGACAGAATGTAGAGGCTGGAGGTGGGGGTACGGAGGCCGGGATCGATCTCCTTCATGAGGATCATACCGTTGGAGGCGGTTCCCGTCAGGGTGCCAAAGCTCATGAGGAAGAATTCGTGCTCAAAGCCCTTGAAGCACTCCTTGGCCACCAGACGAATGTACACGAAGGTGATGACGGTACCGACCAGGCTCAGGATCACGATGGGCAGAATGTAATTTTTGATGTCATTGATCTCGATGGCGGCCACGCCCGCTACGATCATGAGATCGAAGGCAAAGCCCGAAATGCGGTCCATCTGGTAGTTGTTGATGTATTGGCGATGCATGAGCTTGCGGCGGCGGAGCTGCTTGACCACGGCGCGGATGAGCATGGCGGCCAGGGATGCCCACAGGAAGTTAAAGCCCCAGGCGATGCTGTTGGTAAACTTGGAAAGAATCCCCAACAGGCACATGAAGCCGAAGGACAGGGCGTAGGCCAAGGCCACAAAGCCCACTTGAATGGTGAATTTATCCACCGATTCGTTATCGGGAAGCTCGGAGCTGCCGGGCTCATTCTGCTGTGGACCTTCCTCGAAGGAGCCGGTGCGCACGTGAAGGTTTCCGCGCTTCTTATGGATATTGATGTAAAGAACCCCGGATACCGAGGCGACCACAAATCCGATGGAGGCCAGAGAAAGACCAAAGCTGCCGTTGCCGGCGAACTGAGCGGCGGGAGTGTTGGTGAAATTGATGTCCCAGCTCAGGGCGTTGCCGGGGCCTTGGCCGAATCCCAGGGGGAGGATCAGGCCGCAGACGTAGGAGATGATTTGCTTGCCATGGCGGGTGAGCAGGAACAGAATGATGGTAATGCCCAACCCCACGAAGGCCTGTAGCATATAGGTGCCTCCCTGTAGGGCGCCGAATTCCACCACCTGTGCGCCGTTGGTCTTATGGGAGCTTTTTTCGGTTTTCAGAGACATAGCGGCAAAGCCGATCGCCAGACAGTGGTAGGTGATGACTTGCATAAGGCGGTTATCTACTACGGCAAAATCGAAAAATTGCTTGCCGATGATATTGGCCGTCAGAAGAAGGACGCCACCCAGAAGCGCTGAGGGGACGAGGCATTTGCGGAACAGGGGGATGGTACGACGAAGGATGTTTCCCAGCATCAGGAAAATGAGCAGAAGCCCAAGCTGTGCCATGAACCCCCATACGGCACCGTAATTCGCCAATGTAAAATCCCAAGCGGATGTATTCATAAAACCGTCTCCTTTTCTTCGTGGTTAAAGGGTGATTTCAAGGAATAGTATAACACAAAAAGGCAGTTTTGTCAATTAAAGATAAGCAATTCCCTCCGCTTTTTGTGCCCCTCCGCTTTTCCCAAAAAAGCGGAGGGGGGCATGAGACGGTATTCTCGAGGGAATAACCGTAATACTGGGCTTTTTTATAAAAAGGAAGGCGCTTTCGTCAGAAAAACGGGAATATCACTTGACTTTGCGCGGAGTGTGTGCTATAATGACCATGGGTCTCCCATGCCTTGAGAGAAATGGGGGATAACTACCGAATCATTGTAAAGGAGAAAGAACATGGCAGAGAACAATATGAGAAAAGCAGTAGAAGTATACAACACCGTGTGCAGCATGCTGGATAACATCGGCTGGAAGTACGAGAAGGTCGAAGAAAAGCTCATGATCCGAAGCGGCGTCAAGGGAGACGATCTTCCCATTGAATTCGTTGTAATGGTCAAGCCCAAGAATGAAGTGGTGCAGCTTCTGTCCGCTATGCCCTTCAACATGCCTGAGGATAAGCGCGTGGAGGGTGCTCTGGCGATCTGTACCGCCAACTACGGTCTGATTGACGGTTCCTTTGACTACGATCTGTCCGACGGTCAGATTGTTTTCCGCCTGACCTCCAGCTACCGCGACAGCCTGCTCAGCGAGGAGCTGATCAAGTACATGGTTATGGTCTCGGCCGGAACCATTGATAAGTACAACGACCGATTCTTTATGCTGGCCAAGGGTATGATCACCATTGAGCAGTTTGTGGAGATGGAAGGCGCTTGATCGTCAAATCTGAATAGTGAGGGGAGGCGGGTATTCGTATATCCGCTTCCCTCTTGTTGCAAAAGGACCCGTGAACGAGCGGGTCTTTTCCTCGTTTTTTTGCGGAATACGTCTTGCATTCGACGCGTATTTGTGGTATAATGTACCATGAAAGAATATGTGTAAGAGGTGAAAACGTGAGATCGTCCAACGATATGACAACAGGCTCGCCCTGGCAAAAAATTCTGATCTTTACCCTTCCCATGCTCCTGGGTAACATCGCCCAGCAGCTCTACAACACCGTGGACTCCATCGTGGTGGGTAAGTACATCGGCGACAACGCCCTGGCGGCGGTTGGCTCCTGCGGCCCCATCGTCAATATGCTCCTGGTGCTGTTCATCGGCATCTCGGCGGGTGCCAGCATCATGGTGTCCCAGTATTTCGGTGCCAAGAACCGCGAGAGCCTGTCCCACACCATCGGCAACTGCATCACCGCCACCGCCATCTGCTGTGTGGTGCTGGTGCTGGTAGCCACTCCTCTGATCCGCCCCGTTCTGGAGATGCTCAACACCCCCGTCTCCATCCTGGACTGGTGCGAGGACTACCTCAAGATCTGTCTGTGGGGTATCGCGGGTCTGGCCTTCTATAATATTCTGAGCGGTATCCTCCGCGGCATGGGCGACTCGGTCTGGCCTCTGGTGTTCCTGCTCGTTGCTACCGCCATCAATATCGTGCTGGATATCGTCTTCGTGGCCGTGGTGCAGATGGGCGTAGCAGGCGTCGCGCTGGCGACCATCATCGCCCAGATTATCTCTGCCTCCCTGTGTATGGTCAAGCTGGCCATCATGCGCAAGGACTACGATTTCGGCTTTAAATTCATGATTCCCCGAGGCTCCTATATTAAGACCCTGGTGCGCCTCGGTCTCCCCTCGGGTCTGACCCAGGCCATCTTCTCCTCGGCTATGATCATCGTCCAGTCTTTGACCAATCAGTTCGGCGAGCAGTTCATCGCCGCCAACGTAGTCATCATGCGTGTGGACGGCTTTGCCATGATGCCCAACTTCTCCTTCGGTACCGCCCTGACCACCTACGCGGGGCAGAACGTGGGAGCGGGGCTCTACGACCGCGTCACCAAGGGCGCCCGTCAGGGCCTGGCTATGGCCGTGGGCTGCTCAGCGGGCATTACGGTGCTGATCCTCTTCTTCGGTAAGCACCTCATGCACCTTTTCACCGACACAACCGATCTGGTGGAGCTGAGCTACCGTCTCATGATGATTTTGGCCGTGGGCTACATCGCCATGGCCGTGACCCAGTCCCTCTCGGGCATCATGCGCGGCGCGGGCGACACCATGACCCCCATGTGGATCTCCCTCATCACCACGGTGGCCATCCGCGTCCCCGTGGCCTACGGCATCGCCTGGCTGACCTCTCCCACCGGCAACCCCGCCGACGGCATGAAGGAGTGCATCCAGTTCTCCCTGCTGGCGTCCTGGTGCATCGGCGCCATCCTCACCGCCATCTTCTACAAGATGGGGCATTGGAAGAAGAAGCGTATCAAGCAGTAATTTTTTGATGCAAAGGAGACTGTCACCATGAAAAAGCACGCTCTCGCAGGTATTCTGGCTATCCTCTCCGTCCTCCTCTGCCTCCTCGTGGCCGTTGGCTGTACGGTTGATCCCACCCCCGCCGAGACCACCGACGGGACCG